>DATGLU010000711.1:0-2759 GCA_035294045.1 Roseiarcus sp.
CGCGCCAGAACTCACCGTCGCCGAGAACGTCTTTCTCGGCATGCAGCCCGTCAACCGGCTCGGCGTCGTCGCCTGGCGCAAAATGGCGCGGCAGGCCAAGGAGCAATTGAGGAATCTCGGCCTGGACATCGACCCGCGCGCCCGGCTGGGCGATTTTCCGATCGGCGTGCAGCAGCTCGTCGAACTGTCGCGCGTGCTTTTCTCCGGCGCCCGCATCATCATTCTCGACGAGCCGACATCGGCTTTGTCGCCGCCGGAAATCGAGCGGCTGTTCGACGTGCTAGTCAAGCTCAAGCAAAGCGGCCGCAGCCTGATTTTCATTTCGCATTTTCTCGACGACATCCTGAAAGTGTCGGACGAGATCACGATTTTCCGCAACGGCCGCAAAGTCGCGACCACCCCGGTGACCGCCGAAATCGATAAGGGCTGGATCATCGAGCGCATGATCGGCGCCGGGCGCGAGGAGCTCGAAGAGAGCTATCTCGGCGAGATCCGCCTGGCGAGCAAGCCGGCCGCGCCGGTCGTGCTCGAAGCCAAGGGCCTGACGCTCGGCGCGGCCTATCGCGACGTGACCTTCGCCGCGCGGGGCGGCGAGGTGCTCGGCGTCTATGGCTTCATGGGCTGCGGCCAGCTCGAACTCGCCCGCACCCTGTTCGGCAAGCTGAGGCCCGAACGCGGCTCGCTCGCCATTGGCGGCGCGCCGGCCAATCTCGCCAATACCAGCGCCGCGCGGAAAGCCGGCGTCGCCTATGTCGCCGAGAGCCGGCGCGCCATGCTGTTCGGCGAAGAGCCTGTCTACAAGAATGTCTCGATCGCGGTGCTGGGGCGGCTGTCGCGCTTTCTGCTCAAGCCCGACGAGGAGCGCGCGCTGGCGGCCCAACAGGTCAAGGCGCTGGATATTCGCCCGCCCGATGTCGAATTGCGCCTTGGCGGCCTTTCCGGCGGCAATCAGCAGAAGGTCGCGCTCGCCAAATGGCTGACCCATCCGCCGCGCATCCTGCTGCTCGCCGAGCCGACCCGCGGCATGGATGTCGGCGCCAAGGAGGACGTCGTCAAAATCGTCCGCGCCTTGCGCGACCAGGGCATTGCGATCATCGTCTTCTCGACCGAACCGGAGACGGTCCTGTCGCTCGCCGATCGCGTCCTGGTGATGCGCAAGGGCGAGATCGCCCGTGAATTCGCCGACGAAGCGATCAGCAAGGATCGCCTTCTCGCGGCCGCCTGATTTTCAGCGAGGAGCAATGGACGCGCCCAAGGCCAATGTCGTCGCCGCCGAGAGGCCATTCCGCGTCGGCGATTTCCTGCGCAACCAATTGCGCAATATCGCGCCCTTCATCACGCTGCTCGCCCTGGTCGTCTTCTTCAGCATCGCCAGCCCGTCCTTCGCGACGGTCGACAATCTCGTCAATATTCTCCAGCAAGTCTCGGTGACCGGAATCATCGCGGTCGGCCTCACCTTCGTCATCCTGACCGCCGAGATCGACCTTTCCGTCGGCGCGATCGCCAACGCCACCGCGATCGTGCTGACCTTCTTCACCCTGCAGCCGGATTACGTGAACATCGCCAATATCCCGCTGCCGGGCGCGGTCGCGATTGTCTTCGCGCTGCTCGCCTGTTTCGCGCTCGGCCTGGTCACCGCCTTCGGGGTCACCAAGATCGGCATTCCTTCCTTCATCATGACCTTGGCGATGATGCAGATCGGCGCCGGCATTTCGGCCGTCCTGGTGCGCGGCCAGATCGCCTATACCGTGCCCCCGCTCATTCAGACGCTCGGCTCGAAATCGATCGCCCATATTCCCTGGATCATCATCGTCGCGGCCTTGTTCCTGCTCGTCGCCCATCTCGTCCTGACCTATACGCGCTTCGGCCGCTACGTTTACATGGTCGGCGGCAATCGCGAGGCGGCGGAATATTCCGGCGTCAACACCAAGCTGATCGTCGGCGCGGTGATGGTGATTTCCGCCGTGTGCTCGGGGGTCGCCGGCATGATCGGCGTCGCCTATTTCGGCAGCGCGCAGCAGAACGAGTTCGATACGTTCCTGCTCGATTCGATCGCCGCGGTGGTGGTCGGCGGCACCAGCCTGTTCGGCGGGCGCGGCGGCATCCCGAACACGATTGTCGGCCTGTTCGTGCTCGGCGTGCTCAATAATGGGCTCGATTACGTGAAGATCGACAGCTTCCTAAAAATCCTGATCCGCGGCTTGATCCTCTTGATTGCGCTGGTCATCAATATTTACGCCGAGCGCATGCGCACCGCCTCGCGCAGCGCCGGCTGAGCATTTCGATCTTTGAGAGCAGACCCATGGCTTCCGCTTACGCGGCCGTCGACGGCGCCAAGCTTTCCTCGATTTTGGCGGGCCTGCCCGATGTGCTGGCGCGGCTCGGCGGCGAGCCGGGCGCGTGGCGAGTGCGCGAAGTCGGCGACGGCAATCTCAATCTCGTCTTCATCGTCGAAGGCCCGGAAGGCGGGGTCGTCGTCAAGCAGGCTTTGCCCTATGTGCGCCTCGTCGGCGAATCCTGGCCACTGCCGCTGGAGCGCTCGTGGTTCGAATATAACGCGCTGGTCGAGCAGACCCGCTACGCCCCGCGGCTGACGCCCAAGCTTTTCCATTTCGATCGCGACCAGGCGATGATCGTGATGGAATATCTCTCGCCGCATATCATTATGCGCAAAGGGCTGATCCGCGGCGTCGAGTATCCGCATTTCGCGGCCGACATCGCCGAATTTCTCGCCGCGACATTGTTCAACACCTCCGTCC
>DATGLU010000712.1:0-11954 GCA_035294045.1 Roseiarcus sp.
GGCGTTTCCCGGCAAAGGCGGCGCGCTCATCGCCCTCTGGCGATCGCGCCAATTCGACTATGCGTGGCTTCGCGCCGTATCCGGCCGCTACGCGGATTTCGCGCGGGTGACGGCCGATTCTCTTTCGTTCGCGGCGAAGGCGCTGAAGCTCGAATTGACCGCCGATAAACGGGCAAGGCTGCTCGCGGCGCATTTTGCGCTGAAAGCCTGGCCGGACGCCGCGCCGGCGCTGGCCAAGCTGAAAGATCGCGGCGTCCGGCTTTCCTTCCTCTCAAACTTCACTCCCGACATGCTCGACGGCTGCATTCGCGCCGCGGGCCTCGGCGGGCTTTTCGAAAAAATCGTCAGCACCGACGCGGCCAAGACGTACAAGCCGGATCGTCGCGCCTATCAGCTCGGCGTCGACGCGCTCGGATTGCCGCGCGAGGAGATTCTGTTCGTCGCCTTCGCCGGCTGGGACGCGGCCGGCGCCAAGGCCTTCGGCTATCCGACATTCTGGGTCAACCGACTCGGCCTGCCGCAGGAAGAGCTCGATGCGCCGGCCGACGGCGCCGGCGGCGATTTGGCCGACCTTTTGACTTTCCTCAGTTGAATCGGCCGCGCCGATTTGAAACCATGACGCGGAACAGTCCGCGCGCGGAGTGGCCTAGGCGCGGAAAGGAAGGGAGGCGCTGATGGCGGCCAAGCTGTGCGTCGGCTTTGTCGGCCTTGGCCGCGTTTTCGATCTCAATGTGCGCGGCTATCTCGGCCATCCCGAGGCGGAGATCGCCGCGCTCTGCGAGAGCGATCCGGCGCTTCTCGCCCGTCGCGCGGCGGAGCATCCCGGCGCGCTGGCGACGCGGAATTTCGAGGACTTGCTGCGCGCCGACCCCGATCTCGTCGAAATCCTGACGCCCCATCCGCTGCACGAAGCCATGGCGGTCGCCGCGCTTGAGCGCGGCGCCCATGTCAGCGTGCAAAAGCCGATGGCGATGACGCTCCCGGAATGCGAGCGCATGATCGCCGCCGCCGATCGGAGCGGCAGGAGACTTAAGGTCTTCGAGAACTTCCTCTTCTATCCGCCGCTCGTCCGCGCCCGCCAATTGCTGCGCGAGGGCGCGATCGGCAAGCCGCTGCATTTCCGCATGAAAGTTGTGATGGCCGACCGCAGCCAGGCCTGGACCGTGCCGGAGACGGCGAGCCGCTGGCGTCACGCTCTCGCCGCCGCGGGGCGCGGCGGCCCGATGGTCTTCGATCACGGCCATCACATGATGGCCGTGGCTTTGTGGCTGTTCGGCGACCTGCGCGACGGCTATGCCTGCATCGAGAGCACCGAGACGCCAGCCGGCGTTTACGACGCCCCGGCGACTTTAGCCTGGCGCCATGTCGATCCGCCGGTCCATGGCGTTTGGGACGTATCGCTCGCATTGAAAATGACGCTGCGCACCGACTATTATGCCGACGCCGAGCGCTTCGAAATTCAAGGCGAAGAGGGAATCCTGCAGGTCACGCGCTGCTCGGATCGGATGCTGGACGAGCCGGCCTTGACCCTCTATCGCGACGGCGAAGTGCGCGCCTTCCACAATCTCGATACCGATTGGGCCGCCAGCTTCCCGCCTTCGACGCGGCACTTCCTCGACGTGATCGCCGGACGCGAAGCGCAGGAAATCCTGACCGGAAGGGAAGGCCGCCGGGTGATCGCGATGTACGATCTCTTCCAGCGCAGCAACGCCGAGCGTCGCGCCTTGACGGCGTGAGGCGAGGACCCGTTTCGTGCCGCTCAGGCGATCCTGACGATTCGGAATCCTTCGACTTCCTTGACGACTGGCGAGCCCTTCCAGCGCTCGATGTCGTGCAACACCACGAGCCGGTTCAAATCGCCGCCGAGTTCGTCGTTCATCTTGTCGATCGTCTTCAACTGCTCCCAGACGCTGCCGACGGCGTTGTTGAGCGGCACATAGACGCCATCATCGCCATGGCCGGTGAACTGGCGGCGCGAATAGACGCAATCGCCGGAAATCACCCGCCGGCCGGCCGTCGTTTCGAGAAGCACGAATTGCTGGCCGATCGTGTGGCCGCTGCCGAGGCGCACATGAATGCCGGGCAGAACGTCGTTCTTGTCGCCGTCGATCAAGGTGACGCGGTGAGCGATCGAAGCGTCGAGCGCGGTGCGCAGATTGTCTGGATCGACAATCGCGGTCAGGTGACCGAAGCGTTTCGGCAGGGCAATGGCTTCGTACCAGGAAAGCAGCTCGCTCTTCTGGATATGGATGTGAGCCTTTGGAAATTCGGCGATCGAGCCCATATGGTCGAAATGGGCGTGCGTGATGAAAATGTCCTCGACATCGTCGGGGCCGATGCTCATTTCGGCCAGCATGCGGAGCGGCGAAATCCAGGTCGGGATGCCGAACTTGCGGGAGAAGCCGGAGCCGTGGTTCTCTTGCATGAATCCGGTGTCGATCAGGACGTTCTTTCCACCGGAGCGCGCCAGGATGAACGAGAAGGGCAGGTCCATCACGCCCTCCTTGTACATGCCGCTGATCAGGTCCACCCAGGGCTGGTTCTTGGAGCGGGCGAACTCCATGACATAGACTTCCCATTGCGCGGCTTTCGGCATGTTTGAGTCTCCGTCAGCTCTCGGCCAGCACGCGGCCGAGACTCGAAAGCCCGACCGCCACGATCAGGATCGCGCCTTGGAAAATGTATTGAGAAAAAGTCGGCGCGCCGAATATGTTCAAGCCGTTGAACCCGAAAACGATAATCAGGGTCCCGATGAAAGTGCCGAGCACGTGGAACTCGCCGTCGCGCAGCGTGGCGGAACCGAGGAAGACGGCGGCGAAGGCGGTCAACAGGTACGAATCGGCTGCGCTGGTCGTGCCGCTGCCGAGCCGGGACGCGAGCAAGGCGCCGGTGAGAGCGGCGCAGACGCCCGAGATCACGAAACCGAGAATCTTTATACGGTCGACGCCGATGCCGGCGAGCCGCGCGGCGACGGGGTTGGCGCCCGCCGCCTGGATTTCCTGTCCGATCGGGGTTCGCTCGACCAAGACCCACAGCGCGCCGACCACCAGCGCCATGACGATGATCGGATTGGGCACGCCGAACAGCCAACGGCCGAGCGCCAATTGCAGGAAGGATTCCGGCACGCCGGCGACGATCGGGACGCCGGCGGAATAGGCGAACGACAAGCCGACGATGATCGTGCCGACGCCGAGCGTCGCGATGACGGAGTTCACGCGGAGCTTAGTGACGATGAGGCCGTTGACGACGCCGATAGCGCCGCCCAGGGCGAGAACCGCGATGATCGCGACGGCGACCGGCAACTTGGTCTGGACGATCAACCCGGTGACCAAAACGCCGTGCAAGCTGGCGGCGTAGCCGATCGAAAGATCGAGTTCGCCGACGATCACGGCGAGCGTCAAGCCGCCGGCGATGATCATCGCGAGGGAGGCCTGGTTGAGGACGTTGATGAAGTTGCTATAGGTTGGGAAGGCGTCGGGCGATAGGATCGAGAAGACGAGGATCATCAGCAGCAGGCCGAAGATCGTCGCAAAGCGCGAAAACACGCTGAGCCCGACCTTCACGGCGGGCGGCAATCGACGGGTCGCCACCGAAGTATCGCTCATGCCGCGGTCCGTCCCGGCGCCTCTGCGTAGCTTGCCGCGATGATGCGCTCGCGCGTCAGCGATTCGCCGACAAGTTCGGCGACGATGCGGCCCTCCGCCATGACCAGGACGCGATCGCACAAATCCGGCAATTCCTCCGGCTCCGAGGAGACGACGAGCACCGCCATGCCGCGTCTCGCGAGCTCGCGCACCAGCCGGTGAATCTCGGCGCGCGCGCCCACATCGACGCCCCGCGTCGGTTCGTCCAGGATCAGCGCTTTCGGCGCCGCTTGCAGCCAACGGCCGATCACCACTTTCTGCTGATTGCCGCCGCTGAGCCGGCCGACCGGCGCCTCGACATTCGCCGTCTTGATTGCGAGGTCGCGGACGATTTTGGCCGCCATTTGCGCCCGCTTTCGCGTGCTGATGAACGGCAGGCCGGCGAGGAGAAGCTTCTGGAGATTGGCCAGGCTCAGGTTGAAGGCGACGCTCTTCGACAGGACGAGGCCTTCGCTGCGCCGTTCCTCCGGCACGAAGCCGAGGCCCGCCTTCACCGCCGCCGCGCAATCGCGCGGGGCGAAAGGCTGGCCGTCCAGCGTCGCGCGGCCGCGATCGGGCCGGTCGGCGCCGAAAAGGAGCCGGGCGAGCTCGCTGCGTCCGGCGCCGACCAGGCCGCCGAGGCCGAGCACCTCGCCGTGATGCAGGTCGAAGCTGACGCCGCGAACTTTCGGCGGCCGGGCGAAGTCGCGGACCGCGAGGACGACTTTGCCGCGCGTCGGCGCAGAGAGCGGCGCCTTAGCGGTCTCGACCGTCTGGCCGACGATCGCCTCGACGAGGCCGGTGCGGGTCAGCCGGGCATTGTCGAGTTCGGCCACCGACTGGCCGTCGCGAAACACGGTGACGCGTTGGCAGAGCTCCAGGATTTCGTCGAGCCGATGCGACACGTAGAGGACCGAGACGCCTGACCGCCGCAAATCGCGGATGATGTCGAAGAGTCGCGCGCTCTCCGCCGAGGAGAGCGCCGCCGTCGGCTCGTCCATCACGATGAGCCGCGCCTTGCGAACCAGCGCGCGCGTGATGTTGATCAGCCAGTTCTCGGCGGTCGAAAGCCCCTTCACGTTGATCCCGAGCGGCGAGCGCACGCCGACGCGCTCGGCGATCGGCTTCACGTCCCGGGCGATCGCCGGCCAGTCGACGAGGCCGAGGCGGGTGCGCTTGGGCAGGCCGAGCATGATGTTTTCGAGCACGGTCATGGTCGGGACGAAAGCGAGCTCCTGATGGATGAAGCTCATGCCGAGCGCGCCGGCGCGATGAGGATCGTTGGCGGTCAAGGGCTCGCCGTCGATGACGATTGCGCCGCTGTCCGGTTGGATCAAGCCGGCGAGGATACGGATGAAGGTGGATTTTCCCGCGCCGTTCGCCCCGACCAGGCCGTGCGCCTCGCCGGGGAGGATGGACAGCGACGCCCCTTTCAGCGCTGGCGCGCCGCCGAAGCTTTTCGTCAGGTTCAACGCGGAAAGGAAGGGGCGCGCCGACGGCGCCTCCCCATGCGCGAGCGCGTTCGTCACAACAAGATCGCTATTTCAAAGCGTCCGGATGGTCCGCCAGGAACTTATCGACCGTCTCGGAGGTGACCAGGACCGCCTGGACCTCGACCGCCTTGGGCGTCCAGGACGGGCCGGCCTTCACGATTTCGGGCAACAGCTTGATCATATTGCTCCCCTCCGTAAAGCTGTCCTGCCAGGCGGTCGCCGTCATCAATCCCTTCTTGATGTCTTCAAGCGCCTGGGCGTTGCCATTGACGCCATAGACCTTGACGTCGGTCCGCGCCTGGGCGCGCAAGGAGCCGATCGCGCCGATCGCCGGATCGTCCCAGCAGCCCCAGATCGCCAGGTTTTCCTTGCCCGCAGGATGCGAGGCAAGCCAAGCGTTGGCGTATTGCGCGCCGTCTTCGAAATAGCCGGGAATGCGCACCTCGTTTTTCGTCGCCTTGATGTCCGGATAGGCCTTTAGGGCCTTGTCGAGCTCGACTTCGCGATTCCGGCACACTTCGCCCGTGTGATAGGTGAGTTCGAGCACGGCGCCTTTGCCGCCCATATTCTTGATCATCAGGTCGTCGACCGGCACGGTCATTGGCCCGCCCGAGCCATTGGTCGCGGCGACCGAGCCGCCGAGGCCGCCGCCCCACGTGACGACCGGAATTTTCGCGTCTTTGGCGGCGGCGAGACCCGCGCCGATCGACGAATAGGGGAACACCATGTCGACGATCGCCGCCGCGCCGCGTTGCGCGAAATTCTGGATCGCGGCGTTGGCTTGGTCGGCATTGCCGGCCGCGTCGATGACCGAGACCCGCCATCCGATCTCCTTGGCCGCCGCTTCGGTGCCGGCAATGTAGCGGGCGTTGTTGGCCTCGGTCGCCGAGATTGAAACGATCCCGACCAGCGGTTCATCGGCCATAGCCGGCGCGGCGGCCAGCCCGCCGGCCGCCACCAGAGTCCCGCACAGCGCGCCCCTGAGCTTGGACATTGCTTTCCTCCCCATCTGCCCACTCGCCGGCGAAATCCGACGAACCGTTTCGCCACCGTCGCCGAAGACTCGCCTGGGCGCAAGTCAAAATCAAGGCCTGACAGTCGCTTTTCTGCTGAATAATGAGGTAGACAGGCGCGCCGGGATCGCCGATAAAACGCCGAAACGATTAGCGCAATCCATGGCGACCATCAAGGACGTAGCGGCGGCAGCGAAAGTTTCGACCGCGACAGTGTCGGCGGTCGTCAACGATTCCGCCTATGTCAGTCCGGGCCTGCGCGCGCGCGTGCTCCAGGCCGTCCGCGAGCTCGGCTATGCGCCTTCGCAACTGGCGCGCAACCTGCGCCGCGGCCGCAGCGAATTGATCGCGATCGCCGTCGCCGACCTGTCGAATCCGTTCTATGCGCGCGTCGTCTGCGCGGCTGAGGCGGCGGTCGCGGCTTGGGGCTACTCTCTTGTCGTCTTCAACAGCGACGAAAAGCCCGAAGCCGAGAAACGCATTCTCGGGCGAGTCCGCATGCTTCATTGCGAAGGGCTCGTGCTGGTTCCGGTCGGCGAGGCGTCCCATGCCGGGCGGCGCGACCCGGAGGGCGGCCGCCTGCCGACCGTTCTGTTCGGGCGCGTCATCGACGATGACCGGCTCGACGCCGTCACGATCGATAATTTTTCCGCGAGCTATCAGGCGACAAGCTATCTCATCGATCTTGGCCACACCCGTATCGGGGCGATCACGGGCCCCATGCACCTCAGTACAGGCAAGCAGCGTCTCGAGGGCATGGAGGCGGCTCTTCGAGCAAAGAACATCGCGCTCGACAGTCGCTTCGTGCGGCAAGGAGAGTTCCGTGAAGAGGCCGCCTATTCCGCTGCCCGCGGCCTGTTGACGCAGGCCGAGCGGCCGACCGCGCTTTATGTGGCGAGCGGACTGATGGCCCTCGGCGTCATGCGGGCGATCGCGGATGTCGGCCTCAGATGTCCCGAGGACGTCTCCGTCGCCTCGACCGACAACATTCCAGGCGTGCGCGGCTTGCGGCCGTCGCTGACCCGTACTGAGCATCCGATCGTCGAGATGGTCAACGAAGCGGTCCGGCTGCTCGTCGACCGGATCAAGGCGAATCATCGTGGGGAAGGGCGAACCGTCGTCTTTCAGCCGTCGCTGGTCGTCGGCGACAGTTGCGTCTCGCTGAACCGCCCGCCGCGTTAGGGATTCGCCGACGTTGGCGGCGTGATCCGGCGAAGCCGCTTTCGACGGCGTCGGCAAGCTGTTAGCCTTCCTCGGCCGGAACGGGACCAGGCGTCGCCTGGCGCGTTTCGGCTGGGAGGAGCCATGACGTCAGCCGATCAGATCGAGCCGATCGAAAAGGCGAGCCTCGACGAAATTCGCGCGTTGCAGCTCACCCGGCTGAAGGAGGTTCTGCGTCGCGTCTATGACCGCGTTCCAGCCTATCGCAAGAAGTTCGACGCGGCCGGCGCTCATCCCGACGATCTCGCGAGCCTCGACGATATCGCCAAATTCCCGTTCACCACCAAGGACGATCTGCGCGCCAATTATCCGTTCGGCATGTTCGCCGAGCCGATGGAGGCGATCGTCCGAATCCATGCCTCCAGCGGCACGACCGGCAAGCCGACGGTGGTCGGCTATACGAAAGGCGATATCGAGACCTGGTCGCGCTTGATGGCGCGGTCGATCCGGGCGGCGGGCGGCTCCTCGCGCGACAAGATTCACGTCGCCTATGGCTATGGCCTGTTCACCGGCGGGCTTGGCGCGCATTACGGCGGCGAATATCTCGGCGCCGCGGTGATTCCGGCGGGCGGCGGCTTCACCGAGCGGCAGGTTCAACTCATCCACGATTTCAAGCCTGACATCCTCATGGCGACGCCTTCCTACGCGTTGGCCCTCGCCGACGAATTCGAGCGCCAGGGCCTCGATCCGCGCCGCTCGAGCCTGCGCGCCGGCATTTTCGGCGCTGAGCCGTGGAGCGAGGGCATGCGGGCCGAGATTGAAAATCGCTTCGCGCTCGACGCGCTCGACCTCTATGGCCTGTCCGAGATCATCGGCCCGGGCGTCGCGCAGGAATGCCTGGAGACCAAGGACGGGCTGACGCTCTGGGAGGATCATTTCTATCCCGAAATCGTCGATCCCGAGACCGGCGCGCCCGTCGCCGCGGGCGAGGCGGGCGAGCTCGTGCTGACCACGCTGACCAAGCAGGGCATGCCGGTGATCCGCTACCGCACCCGCGATCTCACTCGGCTCTTGCCGGGGACGGCGCGGACCATGCGGCGGCTGGAGCGGATGAAGGGCCGCAGCGACGACATGCTGATCATCCGCGGCGTGAATGCCTTTCCCTCGCAGATCGAGGCCGTGCTCGCGCGCGAGGAGCGGCTCTCCCCGCATTACGTGCTGGAATTGCGCCGGCCGAAGGCGCTCGACGAACTCGACGTCGTGGTCGAACTGCGCTCATCGCTCGCCGGCGCGCTCAGCGGCGAGGCGATCGCCGAATTGGAGCGCAAGGCCGAGCATCTGATCAAAGCCTATATCGGGGTGACGACAAGGGCGCGGGTCGTCGCGCCCGGAACGATCGAGCGCTCGCAAGGCAAGGCGAAGCGGGTAATTGACTTGAGGCCGAAGGGTTGACGCGATGGATGAAATACGAGCGCCGGAATTTCTCGCCAAGGAATTGCAGGATGCCGGCCTGCCGGCCGCCTCGATCGACGAATGGTTCGCCGCCGAGCAGCGCGAGACGACCGAATTCGGCGAGGATCGCCGGCTTTTCGCGGTGTACTGGGCGTTGGGCGACGCGCTGATCGCGCGCCTGCCGAGAAAGCCGCAGCGCAGCGCGGCGGAGACCATCGCCGTCGCGACAATCCGCGGCCGCGCCCGCGCGTCGCGCCAGCGCTTCCTCGCCGCTTACGCCGAGAAAATCTATGCGACCCTGACCCATGACTACTCGCGGTTCGTTCGCGTCGAGGACCTCGTCCTCGACGCCGCCGACGCTTTTCCCGGGCTGACGCCATCGCGCGCGCAGCTTGACGGCGAGGCCGATACGCTTCAGCGCGACAAGGACGGGCTGGAGATCGACCAGGGCCTGCTCCTGTCGCATATTCTCGCCCATGAGCAGGCTGGGCGCCATCTCTGCCACGCCATGCTCCTGCCGCGGCCGGAAAGCGCCGAGGCGCTCGCGCGTTTCGCGGCGGACGGAACGCTCGATCTCGGACGCGCGCGGCTCGAGCGCAAGGGCAGGGCGGCGCATCTTCTCGCCGGCAATCCGCGCTATCTCAACGCCGAGGACCAGACGACGATCGCGGCGATGGAGATTGCGGTCGATGTCGCGACGCTCGATCCTTCAAGCGACATTGCGGTCCTGCGCGGCGCCAAGGTCGAGCATCCCAAACATGCCGGCCGGCATGTTTTCGGCGCCGGAATCAATCTCACCCATATCTATCGGGGCAAAATCCCCTATGTCTGGTTCATCCAACGCGATCTCGGCTTCGTGCATAAATTCTTCCGCGGCGTCGCGCGGCCGGATGCCTTGCCGGACGACGTGCACGGCTTTGGCGTCGAGAAGCCGTGGATCGCGGTCATCGAGAATTTCGCGATCGGCGGCCATTGCCAGACCTTGCTGACCATGGACTACGTCCTTGCCGCGCGCGACGCCTATCTCACCCTCCCAGCGCGCAAGGAGGGGATCATTCCTGGCGCGTCCAATCTCCGCCTGCCGCGCTTCGTCGGCGACCGCATCGCGCGCCAACTCGTCCAATACGAGCGCCGGCTGGAATGCGATTCCCCCGAGGGCCGCTTGATCTGCGACGAGATCGCGCCGCCCGAAGAGATGGACGCGGCGATCGACCGGGTCGTCGCCGGTCTCGCCAGTTCCGGCGCGGTCGGGGCGACCGGCAATCGCCGCGCCTTCCGCATCGGCGAGGAGCCGCTCGATCTCTTCCGTCAATACATGGCGGTCTATGCGCGCGAGCAGGCCTATTGCCATTTCAGCCCGGCTTTGATCGCCAATCTCGAGCGCTATTGGGACGCGCAGAATAGGAAGGGCTGATGCCGCGGCGCATCGGAATCGTCGCCTGCTCGGCCGAAGGCGCGTCGCTTTGCTATCGGACGATTTGCGCGGAGGGCGCCAAGCTTTTCGGACCGCACGCCCATCCCGAAATCGCGATCCATTCGCTATCCTTGGCCGACTACGTCGCATGCCTGGAGAACGGCGATTGGCGCGGCGTCGCCGAATTGATGCTCGTCTCGGCGGAAAAGCTCGCGGCGATCGGCGCCGAATTCCTCATCTGCCCGGACAACACGATCCATCAGGCGCTCCCGCTGGTCACGCCGCGCTCGCCGCTGCCTTGGCTGCACATCGCCGAGGCCGTGGCCGAGGAGGCGGTCAGGCGCGGTTTCCGCAAGCTCGGCATCGCCGGCACGCAATGGCTGGTTTCCGGCCCGGTCTATCCTGAGAAGCTCGCCGCGCGCGGCCTTGCTTTTCTCCTGCCAAATCCGATGGAGCGCGACGAGATCAACCGCATCATCATGGATGAGCTGGTTTACGGCGTCTTCAGGCCCGAAGCGATCTCCTACTACGCCTGCGTCTTCGAGCGGATGAAGCGCGAGGGCTGCGACGCCGTCGTGCTCGGCTGCACGGAAATTCCGCTGATCATGAACGACGAAAATTCGCCGCTCCCGACGCTCGATTCGACGCGCCTTCTCGCCCGCGCGGCGCTGCGCGAGGCGTAGGAGACCCCTCCGCCGCCGTCCCCAGTATCGGCCGCGAACAAGCGGCGCCAACGCCGCTGGAACCGAACGGCCTGCCGCCGCGTTTCTTGGCGTTTGCGGCGTTGAGCGGAGGCGCGCATGGACGTGATTCGGCGCAACAATGTCCATGTCGCGGGGAGGGGCGATCGGCCGATCATGTTCGCGCATGGCTTTGGCTGCGACCAGAATATGTGGCGCTATGTGGCGCCGGCTTTCGAGCGGGATTTCAAGGTCGTGCTCTTCGACCATGTCGGCGCGGGCGGATCGGATTTATCCGCTTATTCGCGCGAGAAATATTCGTCTTTGCAGGGCTATGCCGACGACGTGGTCGAGATTTGCCGCGCGCTTGCTTTGACCGGCATTGTCTTTGTCGGCCATTCGGTCAGCAGCGTGATCGGCATTCTCGCGGCGGCCAGCGCGGCGGATCTGTTCGAAGCGCTCGTTCTTATCGGGCCGTCGCCGAGATACGTCAATGACGGCGCCTATATCGGCGGCTTTACCGAATCTCAAATCGAAGAATTATTGAAATTCCTCGACAGCAACCATATGGGATGGTCGGCGGCGATGGCGCCGACCATTATCGGCAATCCGGACCGGCCTGAACTCGCAGACGAACTGACCAACAGTTTCTGCCGGACCGATCCGGAAATCGCCAAGCATTTCGCGCGAACAACGTTCCTGTCCGATAATCGCGCCGATCTTGCCCGCGTGCGCGCGCGATGCCTGGTCTTGCAGTGCAGCGAGGACATTATCGCGCCGAACAGCGTCGGCGAATATGTCCATGCCCATCTGCCAAACAGCAAGCTGGTGGTGATGAAGGCGACCGGGCATTGTCCAAATTTAAGCGCGCCGGCAGAGACGATCGAGGCGATTCGCGCCTTTGTCTGATCCGGCGCCGCATTGCGAAGCGGCCGCATGAGCGTCGATCTTGAAGATCTCTTCGAAAATGCGCCCTGCGGCTACCTGTCGACCGGTCCGGGCGGCCGGATCGAGCGCGCCAATGCGACGTTCTTGCGCTGGATGGGCTACGTACAAGGCGAGCTTGCCGGCAAGCCGTTTCAAGAGCTGCTGAACATTGCGGGGCGAATCTACTACGA
>DATGLU010000713.1:0-6076 GCA_035294045.1 Roseiarcus sp.
CAACGAGGAGATCGGCCGGCTCGGGATCAAGACGACGCCGAGCGTCGGCAATTTCCTGCTGCTGCATTTTCCCAGCGGCGATGGTCGCGACGCGAAATTGGCGGACGCTTTTCTGACCAGCCGCGGCTATATCCTGCGCGCCGTCGCCGCCTATGGTTTGCCGAATTGCCTGCGCCTGACGATCGGAACCGAGGAGGCCAATCGCGGCCTTATCGCCGCGCTCGCGGAATTCATGGGGAAGCCGCGTGGCTGAGCTTGGCCCAGCCCTCGCCAAGCCGCTTGTTGAGCGGCTCGCATTGATCGGCCTCGGCCTGATCGGCTCGTCGATCGCCCGTGCCGCGCGGCGCATGAACGCCGCGGCGACGATCGTCGCCGCCGACGCCGATCCGAATGTACGCGCCCGCGTCGAGGCGCTGAGCATCGCCGACGAGATCGCACCCGACCTCGCCGCCGCCGCGCGCGAGGCCGATCTCGTCATCTTCTGCGCGCCGGTCGGCGCCAATGCGGCGATCGCCGACGAGATCGCGCCGCATCTCAAGAAGGGCGCGATCGTCTCCGATGTCGGTTCGGTCAAGTCGGCGGTGATCGCCGCGCTGCAGCCGCTCCTGCCGGCTCACGTCCATCTCGTCCCGGCGCATCCGGTCGCCGGCACGGAATATTCCGGTCCCGATTCCGGCTTCGCGACGCTGTTCCGGCGGCGCTGGTGCATCATCACCCCGCCGGAAAATACCGACGAGGCGGCGATCGCCTGCGTCAAGGCGCTCTGGGAGGCGTTCGGCTCGCATGTCGAGGTCATGAGCGCGGCGCATCACGATCTCGTCCTCGCCATGACCAGCCACGTGCCGCATCTCATCGCCTACAACATCGTCGGCACCGCCGCCGATCTCGAAGAGGTGACGAGCGCTGAGGTGATCAAATTCTCGGCCGGCGGCTTTCGCGACTTCACCCGCATCGCCGCCTCCGACCCGACCATGTGGCGCGACGTGTTCCTCAACAACAAGGATGCCGTGCTGGAAGTGCTTGGACGCTTCACCGAGGACCTCGCCGCGTTGCAGCGGATGATCCGCTGGGGCGAGGGCGACAAATTGTTCGACCTTTTCACCCGCACCCGCGCCATCCGCCGCGGCATTATCGAGCAGGGCCAGGAGACCGCCGCGCCCGATTTCGGCCGCCAGGCGACGGAGAATGGCGGCGGGCGATGAGGGTGCGGACAGCATTGTCGCGGCGCCTGCGCTGCAGCCGCGGTCGTCGACCGCGGCTACAATCCCCTCTCCCGCAAGCGGGAGAGGGGGCGCGCCGAGCGCGTCACAGGCGTCCGCGGCAGGTCTTTGAAAGAAGGGACGCGGCGGCGGCGCGTAACCCCTTCTCCCGCTTGCGGGAGAAGGTGGCCCGAAGGGCCGGATGAGGGCGACTCGCCGAGATTCGGAGACGGAGCCCGCCGGCGACCTCTGGGTCTTCGGCTACGGCTCCCTGATGTGGCGGCCGGGCTTTCCGTTCGTCGAGCGGCAGAACGGGCTGGTGCGCGGCTGGCGGCGCAGCCTCTGCGTCTATTCCTGGGTCCATCGCGGTACGAAAGAGCGGCCCGGCCTGGTCCTCGGCCTCGATCGCGGCGGCGCCTGCCACGGCGCGGCGTTCCGCGTCGCCGCCAACGATCGCGCCGCGACGATCGCCTATCTGCGCGAGCGCGAGCAGGTGACCGCCGTCTATCTTGAAAAATACGTGCGCGTCCTGCTCTGGGAGGGCGCGGTGGTCACCGCTCTGACCTACGTCGCCGATCGCCGCCATCCGCAATATGCCGGCGCGCTGGCCAAAGAGGAATTGCTGCGCCTGACCGCCACGGCCACGGGACGCTCAGGTCCCAACGCCGAATATATTCTCAACACGGTGGCGCATCTCGAGGAGGTCGGGATCAAGGATCCGACTCTCGAATGGCTGGCGGAGCAATTGCGCGCGCGGCAATCATGATCCCGGATCGCGAAAAGCGGCGGCCGCCGAGCGGACGTCCCGGCCGAAAGCCGGCCGGACTCTTTTACGGCTGGCGGGTGGTCGCCGGGGCCTTCGCCGTGACCTTCGTCGGCTTCGGCTGCGCCTATGCGTTCAGCGCCTTCATTCAGGCCTTGCGGACCGATTTCACGGCGTCGCTCGGCTCGGTCTCGGCGGTCTTCTCGATCGCCGCCTTCTTCTATTTCGGATTGGGAATCGTCAGCGGGCCGCTCGCCGATCGCTGGGGCGCGCGGCGCCTCGCTGTGCTCGGCATGCTGCTGATCGGGCTGGGCCTCGCCGCCGCCGCGCTCGCGCGCAACCTCATCGAAGTCTATGCGGCCTATGGGATCGGAATCGGCCTCGGCGTCGGCTGCTCCTATGTACCGGCAGTCGGCGCGGTGCAGCGCTGGTTTTCGCGCCGCCGCGGCTTGGCCTCGGGCCTGGCGGTCAGCGGCATCGGCGTCGGCACGCTGGTCATGCCGCCGCTCGCCTCGATTTTGATCTCCGCCTTCGGCTGGCGCGGCGCCTATCTCGTCCTCGGCGCCTTCGCCGCGACTGTCGGCGCCGGCATGGCGCTGCTGATCGAGGATGATCCGCGCTGCCGCGGCCTCGCGCCGGACGGCGATCCGCTCGCGCCCGACGCCGGCGCGGCGAAGCCCGCGGGCGCTTCGTTCGGCGAAGCGGTGCGGTCGCGCGCTTTCGTCAGCCTCTACGCGGCTTGCCTGATCGCCTCGTTCGGCGCCTTCGTCCCGTTCGTGCATCTCGTCCCTTACGCGGTCGGCCATGGCGTCGCGCATTCGTCGGCGGTTTTGCTCGTCGGCATGATCGGCGTCGGCAGCACGGCAGGGCGTTTCATCCTAGGCGGCCTCGCCGACCGGATCGGCCGCCGCGCGGCGCTTCTGGCGATGTTTCTCGGCATGGCGCTGGCGCTCGGCTTCTGGGGCCTGGCGGCGAGCCTGTGGCCGCTGGCGCTCTTCGCCTTTGTCTACGGCGTGTTCTATGGCGGCTGGGTCGCGGTCCTGCCGGCCGTGGCGATGGATTTCTTCGGCGGCCGCGCGATCAGCGGCATTATTGGCGCGCTCTATACGAGCGTCGCCTTCGGCACGCTGATCGGCCCGACCGCCGCCGGCTTCGCTTTCGACGCCAGCCATTCCTATGCGCTGCCGATCGCCGCGAGCGCGCTCGCCAATTTCGCTGCTGCCGCCATCGCGGCGAGCTTGCTGCGGAAGGAGAAAGAGGTCTCGGCGCCGGCCGGCTAAGCGGGCGGGCGAAGGTCGGCGATCGCGGCTTCGCGCTCGAGGCGCGAGGCGGCGAGGAGATGGACATGGCACTCGACCCGCGCCTCAAGCGACGAGGCGGTCGCTTTGGCGCGGGCGACGGCGATCTCCGGGAAGGCGCCGGTATCGGCGATCGAGACGATGCGCCGCTCGCCGCCCGGACCGACGGCCGCGACGATCAGCACGGCGTCCTCATAGGCCGGGCAGGAAGCCGGATCATAAACCGAGAACACATAGCGCCGGCCGGACCAGCCGCGCCAATGGCGGAAACGGCCGGCAAGCGCCTCGCCCGCCAAGGCGGCGAGCTCGGCATTGGCGACCGCTCGCGCCGCTTCGGAACCGCCGCCGCGCTCGCGCAAATCCCGCAAAGCTTGCATGGCCGAAACCCGATGGTGATGAAGAACAAATCTAGAACATCTGGGGCAACGCGTCAACGCTTTGCGATGTGATTCGCAGGGCCGGATTACGGGGAGGATTGGGCGAAAGCGCGGAGAAAGAATGTCAGCTTTGCGCCGGCGCCAGCTTCAGGGCGAGCGAGGAATCCTGCGCCACCGCCTCGGCGTTGAGGCGGCCGCAGGCGGTCTCGATCGTCTCCTGCAGCCGCGCGAGAAAGGTCTCGCGGTCGAGGCCGGGCGGGATCGGCGGCAAATATTCGATCACCGCGACGCCCGGCCGGCGGCGAAAGCCGCGCCGGCCCCAATAGAGCCCGGTATTGAGCGCGACCGGCAGGCAGGGCGCGCCGCTCGTCTCGTAGAGATAGGCGACGCCGTATTTATATTGCGGCGGCGCGCCGGGCGGCCGGCGCGTCCCTTCCGGAAAGATGAAAATCTGCCGCCCGGCCTTGAGCACCGCGGCGGCGCGCTCGCTGAGGACTTGCAGCGCGGTCTTGCCGCGGGCCCGGTCGATGCCGATCTGCTCGGCGCCCCACAGATACCAGCCGAAGACCGGGATGTACATCAACTCGTGCTTGAGCACATAGGCGAAATCCGGCGCGTGCTCGATCAGCGAGAAGGTCTCGAGGAAGGATTGGTGCTTGGCGGCGATGATATAGCCTCCTTTCGGGATGTTCTCGAGGCCGCGGAATTCGATTGTCAGGCCGCAAATATGCTCGAGCAGCCAGAGCGAGCATCCGCCCCAGAGCCGGCCCATGAAAAAGACGGCGTGGCGGCCCATCAGGATCGAGGGCAGGCCGACGATCATCAAAACAATAAGCGTGACGTAGAAAGCGACGTTGTAGGCGAAGGAGCGCAGGCCGATCATAAGACGGAATATGCCTTGAAAGGAAAAGCCGAGAAAGACGCCGCGCTCACAAGAGCCGCCGCAAATGGCGGAAGACGATGACCCGCGACATGATCGCGGTCAGCGCGCCGATCGCGATCGCCAAGGCGAAGATGACGATATAGCCCTTGGCGCCCAACGCGAAAGCGCCGAACAGCGCGACGACCTCCTCGCCGCCGGGCGAATGCGCCGACCAGGCGGATAGGCCGGTCGCGCTTAGGAAGAACAACGCCGCCGCCGCGCCGCCGAGCAGGCCGCCGCGCAGGCCGAGCCGCAGGAAATGACCCTGGAACTGGCGCGAAATGTAGCTGTCCGCGGCGCCGACGAAATGCAGCACCTCGATGATTTCGCGATTGCCGGCCATCGCGCCGCGCGTCGCGAAGCCGATCGCCAGCATCATGGCGATGATCATCAGGACGAACAGAGCAAGCGCGAAGACGACGACGCCCGACGCCATCGTATCGAGCCGCGACAGCCACAGGCGATGATCGTCGAGGCTCGCCTCGGGCGCCTGGCTCGCCAGCGCCTGGCGCAACCCGCCAATGTCCGGGTCGGCGTCCTTCTGCATCTTGACGACGATCAGCCGCGGGATCGGCAATTCGCTGAGATCGAGGCCGGCGCCCAGCCACGGCTCCAAAAGACGCTCGGAATCGGCCTTGGAGAAGACTTGCACGGCGTCGACGCCGGGCGCGCCGCGCGCCGCCGCCGCCGCTTTTTCGACCGCCGCCTCGACATCGCGGCCAGCTTGCGGCTTGATCTGGATCGTCACCTCGCGGGAAATGTCGGAGCGCCAGCCTTCCGCGGCGCCGGCGACCAGCATCGCGCCGCCGGCGGTCAGGCAGGAGAGGAACGTCATGATCGCGATGACGAAGACGAGGGCGCGGCCGGCGATCGAGCTCGCCGGCACCAAAGGCATGTCGCGCCTGAGGCGGGAATCCGGCAATCCGCCCTCATCCTCGCGGCGCGAGCCGGTTTCGTCCTGCGCCGCCGCGTTCACCACGAATCCCTGCCGAAAATTTCCAGCCGGCCGCCGCTGATGACGAGGCGGCGGGCGTCGACGAATTGGTCCATCAACCCGATATCGTGGGTGGCGATGACCACCGCGGTGCCGGATTTGTGCAATTCGATGAACAGCCTGAGCAGCCGCCGCGCCAGGCCGGGATCGACATTGCCGGTCGGCTCGTCGGCGAGCAACAGTTCCGGCCGGACGATCAGCGCCCGGGCGATCGCGGCGCGCTGCTTCTCGCCGCCCGACAGGACCGGCGGCAGCGCGTTCATGCGCTCGCCAAGGCCGACCCATTTGAGAAGCTCCACCACCTCGGCGCGATAGCTCGCTTCGCTGCGGCCCTGCACGCGCAACGGCAGGGCGACGTTCTCGTAAGTGGTTAAATGGTCGAGCAGGCGGAAATCCTGGAACACCACGCCGATCCGGCGGCGCAGCGAGGTGATCGCGTCCTTATCGAGGCTCGCCGCGTCGCGGCCGAAAATCCGGATGATGCCGCGGGTCGGCTTCAGCGACAGCAGCATCAGGCGCAGCA
>DATGLU010000714.1:0-3778 GCA_035294045.1 Roseiarcus sp.
GAAGGTCGAGCTCAAGAAAATGCGGTCCGTTAAATCAAAATTCCAGGCGGCGCCGCCCCAGAGATTGCTGGTCTTGCCGCCGAGGCTGATCGTCGTCCCGATATCCGGACGCGGAATCAGCAGGCTCCACAGCGGATCGGAGGATTGCCAGAGTTTCGGCCCGACCAGCTCGCCGTTGAGATCGACCGAGCCGGCTTCCGGGCTCAAAGGATCATGGGCGTAGAGGCCGCCGCGCACTTCCCAATCCGAGAGCGGGGCCGCCGGCGCGGCTAGGCCGCCATAAGGGCTCACATCCGCGCCAAAAGCGGCCGGCGCCATGGCCGCCGCCGCAATCAAGCCCAGCGCCGCTAAGCCAGCGATTTTTTGCAAGTCCGTGCCCCTCCGCGACCAGGAAATCTGTCGCAACGCCTCAACGCGGTCTTTGCCGTCCGCCGGCTCCCCCAACCGCTGACAGGCTCATAGCGGCTTTTTACCGTCCGCAAAAGGTTACAGGCGATTCGCCGGCGGTGGCAATACGGTTTGGCGCAAGCTTCGACTCTCGCGCCGATTATTCCGCCGCGTCTTGCAAAGGCGCCGCAGGGGAGCGCCAGCGCGCGATCAGCTTTTCGCGCTCGTCGTCGGCCGCCGCGATGGCGCGCGCCTTGACATGGCCGAAGCCGCGAATCTTTTCCGGCAGGCTGGCGAGGGCGATCGCCAAAGCGTGGTTGTCCGGCGCAAGCCGCGCGACGAACTCCTCGCAAAGCGCCTCGTATTCGCCGATCAGGCGCCGCTCCTCGCGTCGCTCCGGCAGATAGCCGAACGGATCGAGCGAGGTCCCGCGCAGGAAGCGCAACGCCGCCAGCGCCCTGAAGCCATGGATCATCCACGGCCCGAAGCGCATCTTGCGCGCTTCGCCGGTCCTTTTGTCCCTGAGCGCCAAAAGCGGCGGGGCGAGATGAAATTCGAAGCGCAGATCGCCGTCGAAGGTCCGCGCGACCTGCTTCCTGAACGAGCCGTCCGCATAGAGCCGCGCGACCTCGTATTCGTCCTTATACGCCATCAATTTGAAGAGGTTGCGGGCGACCGCGTCGGCCAGGCCAGATAGGCCGGGCGTCCGCTCGCGCTCCGCCGCCTCGATTCTCGCGACCATGGCGCGGTAGCGGCCGGCATAGGCGGCGTTCTGGTAGGCGGTCAGGAAATCGGCGCGGCGCGCGACGATCTCTTCGAGCGTCCCGGCGGGCGCGGCTTCCGCCGGCGGCTTGACAATGGCGGCGATGGATCGCGGCTCGGCGCAAGCCGCCCGGCCCCAATCGAAGGCGGCGAGATTCATCGCGACCGCCTCGCCGTTGAGTTCGATCGCCCGGCGGATCGCCGCGGCTGAAACCGGCACGTAGCCGGCCTGATAGGCGTAGCCGAGCATGAACATATTCGCGCCGATGGCGTTGCCGACCAGCGCATTGGCCGCCCGCGTCGCGTCGACAAACAAGGCGGCCTCGCCGCTCGCCGCCTTGATCGCGCGCTTGATGCGCTCGGCGGGCAGCGAGAAATCCGGATTGCGGGTGAAGTCGCCGGGATAGACTTCCGCGCTGTTGACGACGAAGCCGGTCTCCGCGCCGCGCAAGGCGGCGAGGATTTTTTTTGCGCCCGACACGACGAGATCGCAGCCCAGGACAAGATCGGCCTCGCCCGCGGCGACGCGGATCGCGTGGATGTCTTCCGGCCGCCGCGCCAGCTTGACATGGCTGAACACCGCGCCGCCTTTTTGCGCGAGGCCGGCCATGTCGATCATGCCGCAGGCTTTGCCCTCGATATGGGCGGCCATGCCGAGAATCGCGGCGATCGTCACGACGCCGGCGCCGCCGACGCCCACGACCAGGACCGAATAGGGCTTGTCGCCGATGGCTCTTGCGACAGGCTCGGGCGCAGCCGGGGCGGCGCCGCCTAGCGCGCTCTTCTTGAGCCGCGCCCCATGCACCGTCACCAAAGACGGGCAGAAGCCGTCCAGGCAGGAAAAATCCTTGTTGCAGGCCGATTGGTCGATCTGACGCTTGCGGCCGAACTCGGTCTCCAAGGGCTGGACCGAGACGCAATTGGATTTGACGCCGCAATCGCCGCAACCTTCGCAGACGAGTTCGTTGATGATGACGCGCTTGCCGGGGTCGGGATAGGCGCCGCGCTTGCGCCGCCGCCTTTTCTCGGCCGCGCAGGTCTGGTCGTAGATGATGACGCTGACGCCCTTGGCCTTGGCGATCTCTTCCTCGACCTCGATCAGCTCCTCGCGCGGGCGAATCGTCACGCCTTCCGGCCAGGCGGCGTCGGCGGGATATTTTTTCACGTCGTCGGTGACGACGACGATCGGGCGGGCGCCGTCGGCGGCGACCTGGCGGGCGATCTGCGGCACATTGAGGCCGCCTTCATGCGGCTGGCCGCCGGTCATCGCGACCGCGTCGTTGAACAGAATCTTGTAGGTGACGTTGGTTTTCGTATCGATCGCCCAGCGCAACGCCAAGGCGCCGGAATGGTTGTAGGTGCCGTCGCCGAGATTCTGGAAGACGTGGTCACGCGTCGAGAACGGCGCCTCGCCGACCCAGTTGGCGCCTTCGCCGCCCATTTGCGTATAGCCGTCGGTGCCGCGCCCCATATATTGCGCCATGAAATGGCAGCCGATGCCGGCATAGGCGCGCGCCCCTTCCGGGATCACGGTCGAGCGGTTGTGCGGACAGCCGGAGCAAAAATACGGATTGCGCTGCGCGACCTCCTTGATCTCGGCCAGGGCGCTCTGAGCGCGGCGTACGCGCTCGAGCCGGGCCGCCAGCGCTTCGTCAGACCTGAACCGCAACAGCCGCTCGCCAATGGCGATGGCGATATCGTTCGGATCGAGCGCGCCCTTGACCGGAAAGAGCCAGTCGCCTTTCTCGTCGCGCTTGCCGATGCAGACCGGCTGATCAGCCGTCCCATAAAGCTCCTCGCGCAATTGCACTTCGATGAGCGAGCGCTTCTCCTCGACGACGATGACCAGCGCCAAACCCTTGGCGAAGGCTCTTAAGCCTTCCGGCTCGATCGGCCAGGCGCAGCCGAGCTTATAGAGGCGCAAGCCGAGGTCGTTGCAGCGCGTCTCGTCGACGCCGAGCTCGTCCAAAGCTTGGCGCACGTCGAGGTAGGATTTGCCGATCGTGATCACGCCGATCTTGGCGTTCGCCCCGCCCGAGGCGACGATGCGGTTGAGCCGGTTCGCCGCGAGCCAGGCGACCATGGCGGGCCGCTTATGCTCCTGCAGCCGCTCTTCCTGGGCCAGGATGCCGTCCGGCGTGCGGATGTTGAGGCCGCCCGGCGGCAGGGGAAAATCCGGCGCGACCGGCGCGATGCGGTCGAGCGAGCCGTCGACGACCGCGGTCGATTCGATCGTATCCTTGACGCATTTGAGGCCGACCCAGACGCCGGCATAGCGGCTGAACGCCCAGCCGAGCGCGCCGTAATCGAGAATTTCCTGCACGCCGGCCGGCGACAGGATCGGGCTCATCACGTCGACAAAGGCGAATTCGCTTTGATGCGCGGTGGTCGAGGATTCGGCGGTGTGATCATCGCCCATCAGAGCGAGAACGCCGCCATGTTTCGACGTGCCGGCGAGATTGGCGTGGCGGAACACGTCGCCGCAGCGATCGACGCCCGGGCCCTTGCCGTACCAGAGGCCGAACACGCCGTCGAAGCGGCCTTCGCCGCGCATCTCGGCCTGCTGCGCGCCCCACAAAGCGGTCGCGGCGAGCTCCTCGTTGAGGCCCGGCTCGAAGCGGATGTCGCT
>DATGLU010000715.1:0-3727 GCA_035294045.1 Roseiarcus sp.
GGCGACATCAGGCCGTTCGCGTCGCTGCAGCAGCGGCTCGGCCGCAAGGTCCTCACGCCGAAAATTTTGAAAGATCTGCCCGTTGCGCTGATCGCCTACGATCTCCTCGAATTGGACGGGCTCGACATTCGCCACCGGCCGCAGCGCGAGCGGCGGGCGCTGCTGGAGCGCGTCGTCGCCGACGCCTTTCGCCGCGCAGCCGAGCGCGGCCAGGGCCTTCCGCTCCGCTTGAGCCCGGCCATGCATCGGCCCGATTGGGCGAGCCTGGCGGCTCTACGCGAACAGGCGCGCGGCCTCGGCGCCGAAGGCATGATGCTCAAGGGCATGACCAGCGCCTATGGCGTCGGCCGCCGCAAGAGCGGCCCGGCCGGCGAGGACCTCTGGTGGAAATGGAAGCTCAACCCGATGAGCGTCGACGCGGTGCTGATCTACGCCCAGCGCGGCAGCGGCCGCCGCTCCGGCGTCTATAGCGATTACACCTTTGCGGTTTGGAGCGGCCCGTCCGAGGATTCTTCGCGCACCCTGGTACCCTTCGCCAAGGCCTATTCGGGCCTCACCGACGAGGAGATGCGGCAGGTCGACGCCAATATCCGCAGGACCACGATCGAGACGTTCGGCCCGGTGCGCCACGTCAAGCCGACCATGGTCTTCGAGCTCGGCTTCGAAGGCATCGCGCCGAGCAAGCGCCACAAGAGCGGCGTCGCGACTCGCTTCCCGCGCATGCTGCGCTGGCGGCAGGACAAGCCGGTCGAGGAGGCCGACACGCTGGCGCAGCTGCGGGCGCTGCTGCCGAGGGAAGCTGGCCGCTGAACTGCGGGCGACGGTGCTTTTGCAAATATTTGCTCGGGACCGAAAAATCCCCTTTATTTTCAATGGTTCGATTTGGGCAGGCGCAAAGTTTTTCCAAAACTTTCTTTGGCCG
Source organism: Roseiarcus sp. (assembly GCA_035294045.1). Taxonomy (GTDB): domain Bacteria; phylum Pseudomonadota; class Alphaproteobacteria; order Rhizobiales; family Beijerinckiaceae; genus Roseiarcus. The sequence continues at coordinate 923 of DATGLU010000715.1, forward strand.
AATCGCGAAAGATCAGGGACTTTCGGCCAGAAAAAGTTGGAAAAAGCGTTTTCTGGATTCCGGACCTCCTATCTCCGATCAAGATCAAGGACGCCGAGACCGCCGCGACAAGCCTGATCACCTCTCGCCACTATAACACGATTTTCGTTTCAGAAAGAATTTGAATGCCTAATGGAACATGGTAGAATGTATCCGGTAGAAAGAGAGAAATGTCCCTAAACATTAAAAACGAAGAGGCGCACGCCTTGGCAGCGCAAATCGCGCGAGCAACTGGCGAGAGCCTAACCGAAGCGGTGACCGTCGCGTTACGAGAGCGATTGGCGCGGATCGAAGGCCCCGACGCGCTGGCGGAGGAGTTGCTCGAACTCGGCCGCGATTGCGCCCGACGCCTCAAGGAGCCGTGGCGCAGCGCCGATCATGCCGACCTCCTCTATGACGAAAAGGGCCTGCCGCGATGATCGTCGATACATCGGCGCTCGTCGCCCTGCTGCGCGGCGAAGAGGACGCGCCGCGCTTCGCCCGCGCGCTGGCGACGCGCGGCGAGGCCAAGCGAATCTCCGCGGCGAACTTCCTCGAAACGGCCATCGTCATCGACGGATCGCGCGACGCCGTCGCCAGCCGCCGCCTCGACGAGGTCATCCAAAAAGCGAACCTCGCCATCGAACCGGTAACGGCCGAACAGGCCCATATCGCCCGCGCCGCCTATCGCGACTTCGGCAAAGGGAGCGGCCATCCCGCCGGCCTGAATTTCGGCGATTGCTTCGCCTACGCGCTTGCGAAGGCGACGGGCGAGGCGCTGCTGTTCAAGGGGAAGGATTTTGGGCTGACGGATGTGCGGGCGGTCGAGTGAGGGGCGCGCCGACTGATCCCGACAACGGCGTCTTGCTCGCCTTGCCCAGCGTTCGAAAGCGGGACTGAAGACAACAAATTTAGTAAACTGTCAGCGTCTGGAGCGCCGCCGAAGAATGACAATGAAGATTGCAATCCTTAGCCATAAAGACGTTGCAGGCTGGTACGCGGCCACGCTGATGGAGCGAGGGTACGACGTGACGATCAGCGGCGGAGGCGCGATACACCCGCTCGGGTTAAAGCCGTACTTGGAGTGCGACAGCTGTTTGCTGCTCGGAGATGAGCCGGACCTTTTGGAAATCGCTGATTACATGGAAATGTCTGGCAAGAAGATCTGGCGCGAGCTGTCAGATATCCCGGTCGATCAAACTCGCAATCCAAAAAAGCGGGACATCACATCTACCATTGCAAAAGAGAAGGACATTACCGAGCAGAAGAGAATTACTGGAATAGGGATTAGTCCAGCCCCGGCTGGCCAGTGGTGGGTTGTTCTTGAGTACGATAATCTCAGCGCGGCAGTTGAAAGCACACACGATGCACAAAGCGCGGCCGAGCATAAGGTCCGTTGGGTTCAACGGTAGTCCTAGAACTCACGCTGCCTGAGTTGCCACGTCATCCAACCTGACGCGAACGCTTGTTACGGCATTCCCTGCCGCGTCCCGATGCCGATTGGTACCCGGTGTACGATGGAAGCCTATTCCGGCGTCCATTCCAGCCGGCTGAGATCGCGCGCGCCATCGACGATGCGCACAATCTGAACGCCGTCTTCCATGAGCCGATAAAGCGCGAGCCAACGTTGGATGACGAGAGCCCGGGCGCCTTCGGCAATATCCGGCCGGGCGGGACCGAGTTGAGGATGGTGCCGCAACAAGAGACAGCTCTTCTCGATGCGATCATAGACCCGATCGGCGGCCGATTGATTGTCACGCGCGATGCCAATCCAGATGTCCAGAAGGTCTTCGCGAGCGCGGCGTGTGAGGCGAACCCTGCTCACATGCTCACGCTTTGCGTCCGGCGAGACGGGCGCGCGCTTCCTTCTTCAAGGCGTCGAAATCCAGTGCGCCGGCGTCGCCGCTGTCGAGGCCTTCCTTCCAAGCGGCGCGGAGGAATTCAATTTTTTCGGCTTCTTGCTGCTCGATCTTCTCCATCAGCCGCAGAGCCTCGCGGATGACTTCGCTCGATGACGCATAACGCCCGGCCGCCACCTTGGCCTTGACGAAATTCGCCAAATCGTCCGTCAGGGATACGTTCATATTCACGAGAGGCGCCTCCATCGGGTCGAACGTATCCGCTATGTCTAGAAATGGCAATTTTTGACATCCATGCGGCGCGTCGAATGGTCAAAAATCTCCCCGGAAGGCGCCGCGCGCCTCAGAGGTCGTCATCCCGCCGCCCCTTGCCCCACGCCCGCCCCTCGGGCCAATGTCCCCGCCCCATTCATCGGAATTCCCCCATGCCCTCCGAAGTCTCCAGCGACTTCAAATCCGACGCCTTGCATTTCCATCGCGAGCCGCGCCCCGGCAAGCTGGAAATCCAGCCGACCAAGCCGCTCGGCAATCAGCGCGATTTGGCGCTCGCCTATTCGCCCGGCGTCGCTTTCGCCTGCGAGGCGATCGCCGCCGATCCGGGCGAGGCGGCCAAGCTCACGGCGCGGCAGAACCTCGTCGCCGTGCTCTCCAACGGGACCGCCGTGCTCGGCCTCGGCGCGATCGGGCCGCTCGCCGGCAAGCCGGTGATGGAAGGCAAGGCGGTGCTCTTCAAGAAATTCGCCAATATCGACGTGTTCGACATCGAGGTCGCCGAGACCAATGTCGACAAGCTCGTCGACATCATCGTCGCGCTGGAGCCGACTTTCGGCGGAATCAATCTCGAAGACATCAAGGGGCCGGAATGTTTCGAGGTCGAGGAGAAGGCCAAGGGCCGGATGGGCATCCCGGTCTTCCATGACGATCAGCA
>DATGLU010000716.1:0-2399 GCA_035294045.1 Roseiarcus sp.
CGCCTTGGCCTCGAAGGCGGCGCGGAAGGCCTTCTCGTCGAGCAGGTCGCGCATGCGCGGCAGCACGCCCCCGGCCAGGGTCACGCCGCCGGTGGCGACGAAGGTGACGCCCATATCGCCGGCGAAGCGGGCGATCAGGCGCCAATAGAGCGCGACGCTCTTGGCCTCCTCGCTCGCCGGGTCTTCGTGCGCCCGCGCGTCGATCGCGGCGGGATCGGCCGGCGGCGCCGGCGTTCCTTGCGCCAGCAGCCGCGCCCGGTGGAGCCGCGCCAAGCCCGGCCCGGCCATGACGCTTTCCGTGGTCACCCGGCCGCGCACCCGTTCGAGATGCGGCCAGATCGCCATCTCTTCGTCGTCGATCGGCCCGAAATCGGTGTGGCAGGCCTCGGAAGCGAGCGGCGTGAAACGCCCGGCCGCATTGACCAGCGCGCCGACGCCGAGGCCGGTGCCCGGCCCGAGAATGACTTGCGGGCCGGGATCGCCGAAGGGAACCGGGCCGATCGGCATCGCCCAATCTTTCGGAATGGCCGGCAGCGACAAGGCCTGGGCCTCGAAATCGTTGAGCAGCAGCCCTTGCGCGAGGCCGAGCGCCGTCGCGACTTGCGGCCCGTCCATCAGCCAGGGCGCGTTGGTCAGCTTCAGCTTGCGGCCATCGACCGGCCCGGCGCCGCAGGCGATCACCGAGCGCGGCTTGACGCTCAGCTTGGCTGAAGCGGCCTGCACAGCTTCCGCCAGCCCGGGATAGTCGCCGGTCTTGAGATGGACGACTTCGCCAAGCGGCCCGCCCGCTGTTTCCACAGCGGCGAAGCGCACGTTGGTTCCGCCCGTGTCGCAGACGAAGACCGGATAGGGGAAGGACGTTTCGCTCATCGCGCCCATTCACCTTGGCCGCGCCGCGCCCGTCAAGGCGCCCGGTCGTTGCGCGCCGACCAATCCCCATGCCCGCGGAGACAAACCCGCCGCAGGTGGTTTACGATCCCGATGAACATAACCGGGGAGAGCAAGGATGCGGGTCGACGGGCGCTGCCATTGCGGCGCGATCGCCTATAGCGCGGAGGCCGATCCCGCCCGGGTCTCGATCTGCTATTGCACGGATTGCCAGCAATTGAGCGGCTCGCCCTATCGCCTGTCGGTCAGCGTCGCCGCCAAGGATTTCGTCCTCAGCGCGGGGCAGCCGAAATTCTATCTCAAGACGGCCGAGAGCGGCCGAAGGCGCGTCCAGGCCTTTTGCGGCGATTGCGGCGCGCCGGTCTATTCGGCGGCGGAGAAAAACCCGTCGACCTACACGCTGCGCGTCGGCGCCCTGGCGCAGCGCGGACAATTGCCGCCGCGCCTCCAGCAATGGATGCGCTCCAAGCCGGACTGGCTCGAGCCGGTCTCCGGGATTGCGAGCTTCGAGAAAGGCGCCGAAGAGCGGTAATCCGCGCAAATTTGCTGGCCGGCCGTGACCGCCGCTTGGCCGCAGGCTAGCCTTGCGCGGAGCGATTCGCCCTCATGCCGACCTTTTACGAATTCTTTTGCGGCGGCGGCATGGTTCGCGCCGGGCTCGGCCCCGGCTGGGACTGCCGCTTCGCCAACGATTTCGACGCCAAGAAGGCGCGCGCCTATGCCGAAAACTGGGGCGGCGAGGCGCTGCGCGTCGGCGACATCCATGATCTCCGTCCTGCTGACCTGCCGGGCCGCGCCGATCTCGCCTGGGCGTCATTTCCGTGCCAGGACCTGTCCTTGGCCGGCTTGGGCGGCGGCCTCGCCGCCAAGCGCTCCGGCGCCTTCTGGGGGTTCCACGCGCTGATGAGCGGCTTGGCCGCAGAGGGGCGCAGCCCGACAATCATCGCGCTGGAAAATGTCGTCGGCGCTTTGACCTCGAAAGCCGGCGCCGACTTCCTCGCCATTTGTCGCGCCTTGCAGCGCCTCGGCTATCGCTTCGGCGCGCTGACGATCGATGCGGCGCATTTCGTGCCGCAGTCGCGCCCGCGCCTCTTCATCATCGCCGTTCAGCGCTCGGCGAAGATTCCGCCGGCGCTGATCGCGCCCCGGCCGAGCCGGCTCTTTGCGTCCGCCGCCTTGTTGCGGGCGCATGCTCTGATGCCGAGCGAACTTGCCGCGGATTGGCTGTGGTGGGCGCCGCCCGATCCGCCGCGCCGCAATCTGGCGCTCGCCGGTCTCGTCGAACCCTACGCGGCCGATCCGCCCTGGCGGAGCGCGCAGGAGACGGCGGCGCTGATCGAGATTCTCTCGCGCGCCTCCCGCGCCAAGCTCGACGCCGCTTTGAGCGGCGCCGGCCGCGCCGTAGGCGCAGCGTACCGGCGCATGCGCCCGGATGGGCAAGGCGGCCGGCGCATGCGCGCCGAAGCCCGGTTCGATGGACTCGCCGGCTGCTTGCGCACGCCGCGCGGCGG
>DATGLU010000717.1:0-2180 GCA_035294045.1 Roseiarcus sp.
GACGACCGCAGGGGCCCCGGTTTCTCGGGCTGCTTCGCGCAAGAAGGCGCATTTCCTTTGATCGCTCTCGATCAGGTGGACGCGAGCGCCCGCCTGCTTCGCCAATTGCATCGCAATCACAAGGCCGGGGAAACCCGCGCCGGCGCCCATATCGACCCAAATACGCGCGTCGGGCGCGAAAGCGAGGAGTTGGGCGCTGTCGGCGACATGGCGCGTCCATACCTCTTGGAAGCTTGATTCTGAAAGCAAATTGACCGTCTTGCGCCACTTCCCGAGCAGCGCGACATAGGCGTCCAGCCGTCGCAATGTTTCATGTGAAACAGGGACCAGGCGCAATGCCGCCTGGCGATCATCTTCGCGACTCATTGGAGCAGTTTAGCGTCCTCGCCTCGTCCAAGCCAGGAGCTCTTTCCTCGTGGCCTGTAGGCCCGGGGGCGCCGAGGTCAACGACCGCGGCTACAAGGCGGCGCTGGCAAAGGGCGTGAGCGCCGCGTGTGCGCCATAACCAAAGCCAGGGCCGCCGGCGTCATGCCCTCTATGCGGCTCGCCTGGCCGATGCTGCTTGGCCGGACCAGACGGAATTTCTCGCGCAACTCGTTGGAAAGACCGGAAATCCGGTCATAGTCCAGATCCGGCGGCAACTCGACCGCCTCGCTGCGGCGGAAGCGAACGGCGTCCTCCTCCTGGCGCTTCAAATAGACCGAGTATTTGGCGTCAGCCTCCAGCCGACGCGCCAGAGGCGGAGCGATCGCGGCGAGCTCCGGCCAGATTCGGGAAAGGTCGGCAAGCGCGATCTCCGGGTAGGCGGCGAGCTCGAAGGCGTTGCGGCGGACGCCGTCCTGATTGATGGCGATGCCCGACGCCGCGAGTTTCGCCGGCGTAGCCGAGCACGATTCGAGCAGCCGGCGCGCCTCGGCCAGTTGTTCGGATCGGCGCCGGAACGCCGCCGCGCGCCGCGCGCCGACGCAACCCAAGGCCAAGCCTTTCGGGCTCAGGCGCTCGTCTGCATTGTCGGCGCGAAGCGACAGGCGGAACTCCGCCCGCGAAGTGAAAATCCGATAGGGCTCGGTGACCCCCTTTGTGGTCAGATCGTCGATCATCACGCCCAAATAGGATTCGGCTCGGTCGAAGACGATCCCGTCGCCGCCGGACGCCCGCCGCGCGGCGTTGACGCCAGCCACCAGGCCTTGCGCCGCCGCCTCCTCATAGCCGGTCGTGCCGTTGATCTGGCCGGCCAGAAACAGGCCTTTGACGCGTTGCGTTTCCAGCGTCAGATCGAGCTGGCGCGGGTCGATATAGTCATATTCGATCGCATAGCCCGGCCTGACGATCCGGGCATTCTCCAATCCCTCGATTGTCTTGAGAAATTCCGCCTGCACGTCGGCCGGAAGCGAGGTCGAAATCCCATTGGGATAAACAGTCGGATCGTCGAGCCCTTCCGGCTCGAGGAATATCTGATGCGACTCGCGATCCGGAAACCGGATCACCTTGTCCTCGATTGAGGGACAATAGCGCGGCCCGCGGCCTGAAATTGCGCCCGAATAGACCGCCGTCCGGTGCGCATTGCTGCGCACAATATGATGCCCCGCAGGGCTCGTGCGGGTGATGTGGCAGACGACTTGCGGCGTGACGATCGCCTGGGTCAGGTCGGAGAACGGCTCGGGCGGATCATCGCCCGGCTGAATTTCGAGTCGCGCCCAATCGATGGTCGTTCCGTCCAGCCGCGGCGGCGTGCCGGTCTTGAGCCGGCCGAGCGAGAAGCCGATCGCGTCCAAGCATTCCGCCAAGCCGACTGACGGCCGATCGCCATGGCGGCCGGCCGGAATGCGCTCTTCGCCGCGATGGATGATCCCGCGCAGGAATGTGCCGGTGGTGATGACGAGGGCGCCACAGATCAGCGCCCGTCCATCCGCCAGTTCGAGCGCGGCGACCCGTCCATCCGCGACGTGGAAACGCTCCGCCTCGCCTTCGACGAGGGTTAGATTGTCCGTCTCCCGCAGCAGTCCGAGCATGGCCCGGGCGTAGAGCTTGCGGTCGGCCTGGGCGCGGGGGCCCTGCACCGCCGGGCCTTTGCGCCGGTTGAGAATGCGGAACTGAATGCCGCCGGCATCGGCGGCGCGGCCCATCAGGCCGTCCAGGGCGTCGATTTCGCGAACGAGATGACCCTTGCCCAGCCCCCC
>DATGLU010000718.1:0-5009 GCA_035294045.1 Roseiarcus sp.
CGCGCCGAGATCGAGCGCGGCGATCTTTTCCGCCTCGCGGTCGCGCGCCGAGAGGATGAGAATCGGCCCGGCGTAAAAGCGCCGCGCGTCGCGCAGCACATCCTTGCCGTCCATGTCCGGAAGCCCGAGATCGAGCACGACGATGTCGGGCGCGGCGACGGCGATCAGCCGCAAGGCCTCGCGCCCGCTCGCCGCTTTCAACGCCTCGTAGCCGGCGGCGTTGAGGGCCGGGCCGAGGAAGCGTTGGATTTGCGGCTCGTCGTCGACGATCAGGACTTGTTGCGCCATTCCGGCTGCTCCGTGCGCCGTGGGCGCTCCACGGCGGGAAAGCGCATGACGATGCGCGTCCCGCGCCGCCGCGCCGCAGGACTCTCGGCGTGAATCGCGCCGCCCATCGCCTCGACCAGCCCGCGGCAGATCGAAAGACCAAGACCGGTGCCGGCTTTCCGGCCGTCGGCGCGGCCGCCGCGATAGAATTTATCGAAAACGCGTTCGAGATCGGCCGGCTTGATCCCCGGCCCCTCGTCGGTGACGCTGACGACGATGTCGTCGTTTTCCCGCCGCGCATGAACGATCGCGCCGGATTCGCCGCCATATTTGTGCGCGTTGTCGAGGAGGTTGAACAGCACCTGCCCGAGCAGATGCGAATCGCCGCGAATGAACGGCAAGTCGCGGGCGAGGTTGACCGTCGTCGGCCGATCCGGGAAAGCCTTGCGCGAGCGCTCGACGGCGGCGCGCACGATATCGGCGATGTCGACATAGTCGCGCTTCGGATTGATCGCGCCGGATTCGATCCGCGACATGTCGAGAAGATTGGCGACGAAGCGCGACAGCCGCGCCGCCTCTTCCTCGATCGAGGCGAGCAGGTCGGCGCGCTGCTCGGGCGCTATTCTTTCTCCGAATTGCCTCAGCGTCGTCACCGCGCCGGTGATCGAAGCCAAAGGCGTGCGCAGATCATGCGAGAGGGAAGCAAGCAGCGTCTCACGCAGTCTTTCGTTCTCTTCGAGCGCGGCGGTTTTGACCGACTCGCCAACCAGGAGCGAGCGGTCGATGGCGATGGCGGTTTGTTCCAAAATCAGGGTCAAAACCCGCTCCTGCTCGGGCGAAAACGGCGCCGCCGGATCGGTCGGTTCGACGCCGCAGACGCCGACGGCGCCGCGCGTCGTCGCCAGCGGACGGAATTGGAAGCGTACATTCGGCAGCGTGCCGGTCCGCCAGCCCGCCGGCTCGGCCTTGTCGAACGCCCATTTCGCCGCGCCGGTCTCGCCGGCGTCGAGCGCGTCGACCGGCGGCCAGGACGAGACCAGGCTGAGTTCGCCGGCCTCCGGCAAAAGCAGCGCGACGCAGCGCGCGTTCAAGGTCTTGTGCGCATAGACGGTCGCGGCGAGCAGGATGTCGTCGAGCGAAGCGGCGCCGGAGAGCTTGCGCGACAGTTCATAGAGCGACTGCGTCGTCTTGGCGTGCGCCTGGGCGCTGCGCGCCTGATCGCGGGCGCGCCCGGCGATCGCGCCGGTGAAGACGGCGACGATCAGAAAGATCACCAGAGCGAAGAACTCTTGGGGCTCGGCGATCGTCAGTTCGTAGCGCGGCTCGACGAAGAAGAAATCATAGGCGAGGAAGGAAAGAAACGCGGCTGCGATCGCCGAGCGGATGCCGAAGCGGATCGCGCAGAGCAGGACCGCCGCGAGAAAGATCATCGAAAGGTTGGGCAGGCGCAGCCAGAGTTCAAGCGCGTGTCCGATAGCGACGGCGATTGCGACCGAGACCGCCGGGGCGGCGAGGACGACCGGCAAGTCGCTTAAGCGGCCGAGCGCCAGCCGCCACGGCGCTGGCGCAGGCTGGGCGCGGTCGCCGGTAATGATATGGACGTCGATGTTCTGCGCCCGGCGGACGATGGCGCTGCTGAGCGAGCGGCCGCGCAACCGAGCGATCAGGCCGGCCTGCGAGCGCCCGACGACGATCTGGGTGATGTTCTCGCGCTGCGCATAGGCCAAGATTTCGGCCGGCAAATCGGCGCCGATCAGCCGCTCGGTCTCGCCGCCGAGCCGCTCGGCGAGGCGCAAGGCGTCGTCGATCCGCTTGATCCGAACGGGATCGGCTTCTTCGCGTCCCGCCAATTGCACCGTCGCGGCGACCCAGGTCGCGTTGAGGCCGGTCGCGAGGCGGCTTGCGGCGCGCACGACTGTTTCCGACAAAGCGTCCGGGCCGATACAGACCAAAAGCCGCTCCGCCGTCTCCCACGGCCCTTGAATGGCGTTCTGCTTCAGATAATCGACCATCTGATCGTCGACCCGCGCGGCGGTGCGGCGCAAGGCCAATTCGCGCAGGGCGGTCAGATTGCCGGGCGTGAAGAAATTTTGCCGGGCGCGTTGCGCCGTCTCCGGGAGATAGACCTTGCCCTCCTTGAGCCGCTGGATCAGCTCCTCGGAAGTGATGTCGACGAGGACGATGTCGGCCGCGTCGCGCAAGACCGTATCGGGCACGGTCTCGCGGATGGCGACGCCGGTTATGCGCGAGACGACGTCGGCGAGGCTCTCGATGTGCTGGACGTTGAGCGCGGTCCAGACATCGATGCGCGCGTCGAGCAGCTCCTCGACATCCTGCCAGCGTTTCGGGTGGCGGCTTTCCGGCGCATTGGTATGCGCCAGCTCGTCGACGATGATCAGGCGCGGCTTGCGCGCCAGCGCCGCGTCGAGATCGAACTCCTCGATGACATGGCCGCGATATTCAATCCTGCGCCGCGGCAGGACTTCCAGCCCGTCGAGCAGAGCCGCGGTTTCGCTCCGCCCATGAGTCTCGACGAGACCGACGACAATGTCGACGCCGGCGTTTTTCAGCGCGCGGGCGCGCTGCAGCATCGTATAGGTCTTGCCAACGCCCGGCGCGGCGCCGAGGAAGACCCAGAGCCGGCCGCGCTTCTCCTGTCCCGCCAGCGCCAGCAGCGCATCAGGGTCCGGCCGCCGGTCGAGATCGCGATCCTGCTGCGCCACCGTCCACGTCCACCCGTCATTGCGAGCGAACCGCCCGCCTCCGTGTCATTCCCGCGAAAGCGGAACGACACCACTGGCTAACAGCATCTCTCTACAATGATGATAACCCATCCAGCGCCAGGTTGAGGAGCAGAACGTTGACGCGGGGCTCGCCGAAAACGCCGAACGCTCGCCCCTCGATATGCGCCTCGACCAGGGCGCGCACTTTATCCTCGGGCAGATTGCGCGCCTTGGCGACGGCCGCGATCTGGTTGAGCGCGTATTGCGGCGAAATATCGGGATCGAGCCCGGAGGCCGAGGTCGTGACGGCGTCGGCGGGAATGAGACCGGTCGCGCCGCCGGCGCGCTTCGTGGCGATATCCGCCTTGACTCGATCAACGAGCTTTTGCGAGGTCGGGCCGAGATTGGAGCCGGTCGAATTGGCGGCATTATAAGGCGCGTCGATCGTCTTGGTCGGATCGTCGGGATGCTGAGGGTCTTGCGCCTGGGTCGCCGACGGACGGCCGTGGAAATATTTGTCGGAACCGAAATTCTGGCCGATCAGCGACGAGCCGACGACCTTGCCTTTGTTTGTGATCAGACTGCCATTCGCCTGGCCCGGCGCGACGACTTGCGCGGCGGCCCAGATGGCGAGCGGATAGGCCAAGCCGGTCAAAGCCGAGAACAGGGCCAGCATGACGATGGCGGGGCGGACTTGGTTCAGCATGGCTCTTTCCTCACGCCAGGCGCAGGGCCGAGACGACAAGGTCGATCAGCCAGATGCCGATGAACGGCGCGACGATGCCGCCAAACCCGTAAACGAGGAGGTTGCGGCGCAGCAGCGCGGCTGCGCCGATCGGCCGGTACGCGACGCCTTTCAGCGCTAGCGGAATCAGCGCGACGATGATCAGCGCATTGAAGATGACCGCCGAGAGGATCGCCGATTGCGGCGACGAAAGCCGCATGACGTTGAGCGCGCCGAGCTCGGGATAGGTCGCGACGAACAAAGCCGGGATGATCGCGAAATATTTCGCGACATCATTGGCGATCGAGAAGGTCGTCAGCGAGCCGCGCGTCATCAGGAGCTGTTTGCCGATGCCGACGATCTCGATCAGCTTGGTCGGATCGGAATCGAGGTCGACCATGTTGCCGGCCTCGCGCGCCGCCTGTGTGCCGGTCTGCATGGCGACCCCGACATCGGCCTGGGCGAGCGCCGGGGCGTCATTCGTGCCGTCGCCGCACATCGCGATGAGCCGGCCGCCCTGCTGCTCCTTGCGGATAAAAGCGAGCTTGTCCTCCGGCGTTGCTTGCGCAAGAAAATCGTCCACGCCGGCTTCCGAGGCGATCGCCGCCGCGGTCAGAGGATTGTCGCCGGTCACCATCACCGTCTTGACGCCCATGGCGCGCAGCTCGGCGAAGCGCCGCCGGATGTCCGGCTTGACGATATCCTTCAGGTGAACGAGGCCGAGCAATTCGCCGTTCTGGGACACGGCGAGCGGGGTGCCGCCGGCGCGCGAAATGCGGTCGACCGCCTGGCGGAACTCCGCCGGCGCCGCTTCGCGCGTGAGCTTGGCGTCGGCGAGGATCGCGTCGACCGCCCCTTTGCGCAGGATGCGGCCAGGCAGATCGACGCCGGAAAGGCGCGTATGGGCCGAGAAGGGGACGATCTTGGCCGCGGCGGGCAGGTTCGGCGGGCTGATCGAATAGCGATTTCTGGCCAGCGCGACGATCGAGCGGCCCTCGGGCGTCTCGTCGGCGAGGCTCGCCAGCATCACCGCCTCGGCGAGGGCGCTTTCGGCGATTCCGGCGGCGGGGACGAATTCGTCGGCCATGCGATTGCCGTAGGTGATCGTGCCGGTCTTATCGAGGAGCAGCGTGTCGACATCGCCGGCCGCCTCGACCGCGCGGCCGGAGGTGGCGATCACGTTGAAGCGGATCAGCCGATCCATGCCGGCAATGCCGATCGCCGAGAGCAGGCCGCCGATCGTCGTCGGAATGAGACAGACGAGCAGCGCGATCAGCACCGTCGCCGACAGAGTC
>DATGLU010000719.1:0-9827 GCA_035294045.1 Roseiarcus sp.
CTGCTTGTCTCGGTCGAGCTCGACGAGATCATGGCCTTGTCGGACCGCATCCTCGTCGTCTGCGGCGGGCGCATCACTGGCGAACGGCTGCCCGAGACGTGCAACCAGCAAGATCTCGGCTTGCTGATGGCCGGCGTTTCCGAGCGCGAGCACGCCGCATGAGCGCGCCGGCCGAACTGCCCAAATGGGCCGATGTCGCGGCGATCCCGCTGATCAACGTCGCCGCCGCTTTCGTCATATCCGGCCTGGTCGTCACCGCGATCGGCGAAAACCCGTTCGAGGCGGTCAAGCTGCTGATCGGCGGCGCGATCGGCGATCTCGAAGGGATCGGCTTCACCCTGTACTATGCGACGAGCTTCATCTTCACCGGCCTTGCCGTCGCGATCTGCTTCCAGGCCGGCTTGTTCAATATCGGCGTCGACGGCCAGGCCTATGTCGCCGGGCTCGGCGCGGCTCTGGTGGCGCTGCATTTCGGCTTTCTGCCGGGCGTCCTGCTGGCGCCGCTCGCCGTGCTCGGCGCGGCTCTGTTCGGCGCCGCCTTTGCGGCCATACCCGGCTATCTGCAAGCCAAGCGCGACAGCCATCTCGTCATCACGACGATCATGTTCAACTACATCGCCTCGGCGCTGATGGGCTATCTGCTCGTCGACGTTTTGCGCAATCCAGGCCAGATGAATCCGGAGACGCCCGGCTTTCCGCCCGGCGCGGCGATGCCGCAGATCAGCGACCTCGTCGCTTATCTCGGCTGGCAATGGCCGAACACGCCGTTCAATCTGAGCTTCGTTCTCGCTTTGCTCTGCGCCTGGCTGATCTGGCTTCTGATCTGGCGGACGCGGCTCGGCTACGAGATTCGCGCCGTCGGCGCCAATCCGACCGCGGCGATCTATGGCGGCGTCTCGCCGGCGCGCATCACCATCATCACCACGTTGATGTCCGGCGCGCTGGCCGGCGGCCTCGCGGTCAATGTGCTGCTCGGCGAGGAGCATCGCCTCATTCTGCAATACACGGCCGATTTCGGCTTTGTCGGCATCGCGGTCGCGCTGATGGGCCGGGGTCACCCCGCCGGCATCGTGCTCGCCGCGATTCTGTTCGGCATGCTGTACCAAGGCGGCGCCGAGCTCGCCTTCGACAAGCCGAAAATCACCCGCGACATGATCGTGGTGATTCAAGGGCTGGTCGTGCTCTTCGCCGGGGCGCTGGAGCACATGTTCCGCCGGCCGCTGGCTCTGTTCCTGGCCCGCTTCCAGGCGCCCGTCGCCGACGCGCCCGCCGCCGAGAGGGCGTGACATGCGGAATTGGCCAGCGCCCGGGCTTGCCCTCACCCCAGCCCTCTCCCGCAAGCGGGAGAGGGGGCGCGTCGCGGCCTTCATCGGCCGCCGCGGTCGCCGACCGCGGCTACAGTCCCTTCTCCCGCTTGCGGGAGAAGGCGGCGCGAAACGCCGGATGAGGGTAAGCCGCGGCGGCTGTTTGTTGCGCGCCGACGCCGGGTAGAGCAATGGACGCCTTCGACGCCTTCATTGTCATCTTCGCGTCCGGCATCCGCCTGGCGGTGCCGCTGATCCTCGGCTGCCTCGCTGGCTTGTGGTCGGAGCGCTCCGGCATTGTCGATGTCGGCCTCGAAGGCAAGATGCTGACCGGCGCCTTCGCAGCGGCGGCGGCGGCGACGTTCACCGGCAGCGCCTGGATCGGGCTTTGCGCCGGAATCGTCGTGACTGTGCTGATGTCCCTCATCCATGGCTACGCCTCGATTGATCAGCGCGCCAACCAGATCGTCTCCGGCGTCGCGATCAACATGGTCGCCGACGGCATGACCGCCCTGATCGGCAACGCCTGGTGGGGCCAGGGCGGCCGTACGCCGCAATTGCCGGATTCGGCTCTGTTCAACGCGATCACGCTGCCCTTCGCGCAGAGCTTCGGCGCGATCCCGGTCCTCGGCCCGATTTATCAGCACCTAGTTTCCGGGCATGACCTCATCACCTATGCCGCCTTCATCCTGGCCCCGGCGACTTATTGGGTGCTTTATAAGACCCGGTTCGGGCTGCGCCTCAGGGCGGTCGGCGAAAATCCCGCCGCGGTCGACACTGCCGGCATTTCGGTGCGCGCCTTGCGTTATGGCGGGGTGATCATTTGCGGCGTCCTGGTCGGCCTCGCCGGGACGTACCTGTCCATCGCCCAAGCCGCCTATTTCCAGCCGCATATGAGCGCCGGCAAGGGCTTCATCGCCCTCGCCGCTTTGGTCTTCGCCAAATGGCGGCCGATGCCGGCCCTCGCCACCTGCCTCTTGTTCGGCTTTCTCGACGCTTTGTCGATCCGCCTGCAAGGCACGATCCTGCCGGTGATCGGGCCGGTGCCGGTCCAGGCGATCCAGGCTTTGCCCTATATCCTGACGGTGATCCTGCTCGCCGGCTTCATCGGCAAGGCGATCCCGCCCAAGGCCTCGGGAATCCCCTATGTCAAAGAGCGCTGATCCACCCGTCCTCGCCGCTATGTTCGAGGCGGCCAAGGCGGCGCAGGCCAAGGCCTACGCGCCCTATTCGCGCTTCAAGGTCGGCGCGGCGATCCTGACCCCGTCCGGCTCGATCTTCGCCGGCTGCAACGTCGAGAACGCCGCCTATCCGCAAGGCGCCTGCGCCGAGGCGAACGCGATCGGCGCCATGGTCCAAGGCGGCGAGCGGCGCCTCGCCGAAATCCTGGTCGTCGGCGACGGCGAGGCGCTGGTGACGCCATGCGGCGGCTGCCGCCAGCGCATCCGCGAATTCGCCGCGCTCGACGCGCCGATCCACATCGCCGGGCCGGGCGGCGTGCGCGCCAGCTTCACGCTCGGCGAGCTGCTGCCGCACTCGTTCGGGCCGGATCATTTGAAGTGAGGTACGAGACGCCTTCCTCCCCCGTCGAAGACGGGGGAGGGGGACCGCCCGAAGGGCGGTGGAGGGGGCCGCCGGCGGTTGAGGATTATTCTGAGAGGCTGAGCCCCCTCCACCATGCTTCGCATGGTCCCCCTCCCCGCTTCGCGGGGGAGGAAAGAGCGCCGCGCCTCGAACGGGGAAACCTTTCCGATGATCATACCCTGCGATGACGCCCTCGCCGTCTTGCGCCAACGCGGCGTCGCCTCGCTCCCGCCGATCGGCATCGTCCTCGGCTCGGGCCTCGGCTCGCTGGCCGACGAGGCCGAATACGCGATCTCCGTACCTTACGAAGATATTCCGGGCTTCCCCGTTCCGACCGTCTCCGGCCATGCCGGACGCCTCGTCGTCGGCGATCTCGAAGGACGACGCGTGGCGCTGTTTCAAGGCCGCGGCCATTACTACGAGCGCGGCGATCCCCGCGCCATGGCGGTCGCCATCGCCTGCTTCAAGCAGCTCGGCGGCGAGACGCTGTTCCTCACCAACGCCGCCGGCGGCCTGCGCGAGGAATGGCGGCCGCCGTCCCTCGTCGCCATCGCCGACCACATCAACTATGCCGGCGTCAACCCGCTGATCGGCCTCGCCAGCGACGACCGTTTCGTGCCGCTGGTCGACGCCTACGATCCGCTTCTCCGCGAGCGGCTGCGCGCCGCCGCGCGCGGCGCGGGAATCGACCTGCGGGAAGGCGTCTATATGTGGTTTTCTGGCCCGTCCTTCGAGACGCCGGCCGAGATCAGGGCGGCGAAGGCGCTGGGCGCCGATCTTGTCGGCATGTCGACGGTTCCGGAAGTGATTCTCGCCCGCCTACTCGGCCTGAAATGCCTCGCCGTCTCGGTGGTGACCAATTTCGGCGCCGGCCTCAAGGGCGGCAATCCGAGCCATCAAGAGACGAAAGAGCTGGCGCTCGCCGGCTCGGCGAATTTCAAAAAGCTGGTCAGGGCTTTCTTAAAAGAGGCGGCATAACTTTGACTGAGATCTCTTGCGCCGCTGGTCCAATCGCGGCGGCTCACCCTCATCCGGCGCTTCGCGCCACCTTCTCCCGCCAGCGGGAGAAGGGGCTGACCCAGCGCCGCGCCTTGTTCGCCAGCGCCGATGAAGTCCGCGGCGCGCCCCCTCTCCCGCTTGCGGGAGAGGGTTGGGGCGAGGGTAAGCCTCCGCGCTGGGCTTGTACCTTCTACAGCGGGAGCGCGCGTTGATCCTCCCGCAAGAAATCATCCGCAAGAAGCGCGACGGCCTGCCGTTGAGCGCCGCCGAGATCGAGGTCTTCATCCAAGGCCTGACCTCCGGCGCGGTGACCGAAGGCCAGGCGGCGGCGTTCGCCATGGCGGTCTTCTTCAACGGGATGGCGCTTGACGAGCGCGTCGCGCTGACGCGGGCGATGACCGCCTCCGGCGCCAGGCTCGACTGGCGCGGCGCGAATCTGCCCGGCCCGATCCTCGACAAGCATTCGACCGGCGGCGTCGGCGACAATGTCAGCCTGATGCTGGCGCCGATGCTCGCCGCCTGCGGCGCCTTCACGCCGATGATTTCGGGGCGCGGCCTCGGCCATACCGGCGGCACGCTGGATAAGCTCGAATCCATTCCCGGCTACCAGGCGCAGCCGGACGTGGCGCTGTTCCGCCGCGCCGTCGCCGAGGCCGGCTGCGCGATCATCGGCCAGACCGCCGATCTCGCCCCGGCCGACAAGCGCCTCTACGCGATCCGCGACGTCACCGCGACGGTCGAATCGATCCCGCTGATCACCGCCTCGATCCTGTCGAAGAAGCTCGCCGCCGGCCTGCACGGCCTCGTCATGGACGTGAAGACCGGGTCCGGCGCCTTCATGGCGACGCTGGACGGCGCGCGCGATCTCGCCAAGAGCCTCGCCGAGGTCGCGACCGGCGCGGGCCTGCCGACCGCCGCGCTGATCACCGACATGAACGAGCCGCTCGCCAGCGCCGCCGGCAACGCCGTCGAAGTGATGAACGCCGTGAATTACTTGACCGGCTCGCGGCGCGATCCGCGCCTGCACGCTGTGGTCAAGGCGCTTGGCGGCCAATTGCTGGCGCTGGGCGGCCTCGCCAAGGATGCAGCCGCCGGCGAAGCGGCGATGGAGGCGAGCCTTGCCGGCGGCAAGGCGGCGGAGCGCTTCGAGCGCATGGTCGCTACGCTCGGCGGCCCGCGCGATTTTCTCGCCGCGCCGGCGAGCTATCTGCCGCAAGCGCCGGTCGTGATCGCCGCGCCGCCCGCCCGGTCCGGCTTCGTCGAGCGGATCGACGTACGCGCCGTCGGCATGGCGGTCGTCGCTTTGGGCGGCGGGCGCGCCCGCGCCGCCGACGCGATCGATCCGGCGGTCGGCTTCACTGCGCTTGCCGGAATCGGCGCGGCAGTCGGGCCGGACGCGCCGCTGGCGCTCGTCCATGCCCGCAGCGCGCCGCAAGCCGCGGCGGCCGCCGCCGCGCTCGCCGTGGCGTACCAAATCGGCGACGCCGGGCCGGCGGCGCGCGCGCCGGTCGTCGAACGCATAACAGCCGCGCCGTGACCATTCTTCTGGCGATCGAGCCGGCGAGCGAAATCCCGCCTTGGCGCGAGCGCTTCGCTGCGCTGCTGCCGGGCCGACGGCTGGTCGCCGCGCCGAACATTGGCGCGCGCGCTGAGATTTCCTACGCGCTAAGTTGGCGCCATCGCCAAGGGGCGCTCGCCGGCCTGCCTAATCTGAGGGCGATCTTCTCGCTCGGCGCTGGCGTCGATCATTTGTTCAGCGACCCGCTCCTGCCCGACGCGCCGATCGTGCGGGTGGTCGACGACGATTTGACCAATCGGATGAGCGAATGGGTCGTGCTGCACGCCCTTCTCCATCTGCGCCAGCAGCGCCTTTATGACCGGCGGCAGGCCGAGCGCCGCTGGGAGGAGGACCTCAACCAGCCCGCCGCGAAGGATGTGCGGGTCGGCGTGATGGGCCTCGGCGCGCTCGGCCGCGACGCGGCGCGGAAGCTGACGATCATCGGCTTCGACATCGCCGGCTGGAGCCGCAGCGAAAAGCGCGTCGAGGGCGTCGCTTGCTTCCACGGCGCCGCCGGGCTCGATGCGATGCTGGCGCGGACCGACATCCTCGTCTGCCTGCTGCCGCTGACCAAGGAGACGCGCGGCATTCTCAATGCGCGCCTCTTCGCAAAGCTCGCCCGCGGCGGCCGGCTCGGCGGCCCGATCCTGCTGAACGCCGGGCGCGGCGGCTTGCAGGTCGAGGCGGACATTGTCGCGGCGCTCGATTCCGGCCTGCTCAAAGCGGCCTCGCTCGACGTGTTCGAGCGCGAGCCGCTGCCGGACGATTCGCCGCTCTGGCGCCATCCGCGCGTCTTGATCAGCCCGCACAGCGCCGCCCTCTCCGAGCCCGGCGCCGTCGCCCGCAACATCGCCGCGCAGATCGAAGCCCACGAGCGCGGCGAGCCGCTGAAAAACCTGGTCGATCGCACGCGAGGGTACTAATCCTCCCCCTGTTCCGCGAAGCGGAACGGGGGAGGATTTACAGCGCCTTCACCTTCGCCCGCTTCGTCTTGGCGATGGTCAGCCGGTTGCGCAGCGGCAGGCCGAAGGGCTCGGCCTCGATCTCGAACACGTCGCCTTTCTGCGTCTTGATACCGTCCGAGAAGGAGAGCGTCGCGGTGCCGAAGAAGTGGACATGCACGTCGCCCGGCCGGCGGAAGAGATCGTATTTGAAGTGGTGCGCCTCGAGATTGGCGATCGAATGCGACATGTTCTGCTCGCCCGAGATGAACGGCTTCTCCCACAGCTTGTCCTTGCCGCGCAGGATGCGCGACATCCCTTGCACGTCGGCCGGGAGATCGCCGACCAGCAATTCGGGGCCGAAGGACGAGGCGCGCAGCTTGGAATGGGCGAGGTACAGATAGTTCTGCCGCTCGGTGACGTGATCGGAAAATTCATTGCCGAGGGCGAAGCCGACGCGGAACGGCGCGCCGTCCGGCGCGATGATGTAGAGGCCGACGATTTCCGGCTCCTCGCCGCCGTCCAGGGCGAAATCCGGCGAGACGAGGTCGCCGCCCGGCGCGGCGACCGTCGAGCCGTCGCCTTTGTAGAACCATTCCGGCTGCACGCCCTGATTGGCGCCTTGCGGCTTGCCGCCTTCCAGGCCCATCCGGAACATCCGCATCGAATCGGTTTGCTTGGCCGGGTCGGCCGCGTCCTTGTGCATCTTGTCGCGGCCTTCCGCCGAGCCGAGATGAGTGAGGCCGGTGCCGGTGACGAGGAGGTGGGCGGGGTCCTTGTGATCGATCGGGTTCAGCACGCGCTTTTCCTTCAGCGCCTTGGCGAGATCGACCGGCTTGCCGACGCCGCGCGCGGCGATCAGCTTGCGTAAGGATTCGCCGGCCTCGATCGCCTGCAGGGCGAGATCGTAAGTGCTGCGCGCGCCTTTGACGAGGCGGCTCTCGCCGCGCGCCGTGACGACCAGAGCGCGCTTTCCGGCTTCATCGATGATCTGCGCGAGACGCATGAGCTTTCCCCTCTATGATTGCTGCGATTCGATCGGCGCATCGAAAGCAAAGTATGTACGAAGCCGCAAGGGCGATCCTCCCCCGCGAAAGCGGGGGAGGGGGACCGCGCGTCAGCGCGGTGGAGGGGGCCGCCGGCGGTTGGGAATTATCCTGAGAGACCGCGACCCCCTCCACCGGCCTTCGGCCGGTCCCCCTCCCCCGTTCCGCAAAGCGGAACGGGGGAGGAAGGGCCTCACATCGTCGCGCCGACTTGC
This sequence comes from Roseiarcus sp., assembly GCA_035294045.1. Lineage (GTDB taxonomy): Bacteria > Pseudomonadota > Alphaproteobacteria > Rhizobiales > Beijerinckiaceae > Roseiarcus. Next base: position 7,648 of record DATGLU010000719.1, read on the forward strand.
CAGGGCACGAATTCGGCGTCGCCATAGCCGAGCGCTTCGGATTTCGAGCGCTCGCCCGAGGCCACGGCGAGCAGCTTGTCGAAAATCTCCTGCCCCTTCTCCTCCAGCCCGACGCCGTCGAGGATATCGCCGCAATTGATGTCCATGTCGTCGACCATGCGGCGATAAGTGTCGGAATTGGTGGCGAGCTTGATCGAGGGCGTCGGCTTGCAGCCATAGGCCGAGCCGCGGCCGGTGGTAAAAGCGAGGATGTTGGCGCCGCCCGCGACTTGGCCGGTCGCCGAGACCGGATCGTAGCCGGGCGTGTCCATGAAGACGAAGCCCTTGGCGGTCACCGGCTCGGCGTAGCGATAGACGCCGTTGAGGATCGTCCCGCCGCCCTTGGCCGCCGCGCCCAGCGATTTCTCGAGGATCGTCGTCAGGCCGCCGGCTTTGTTGCCGGGCGACGGATTGTTGTTCATCTCGCCGTGATTGCGCGCGGTGTACTCTTCCCACCAATGGATGAGGTCGACGAGCTTCTCGCCGATCTCGCGCGTCGCGGCGCGGCGGGTCAGGAGATGCTCGGCGCCGTAGATTTCCGGCGTCTCGGAGAGGATCGCGGCGCCGCCATGGCGGACGAGAATATCGACCGCGACGCCCAGCGCCGGATTGGCGGTGATGCCGGAATATCCGTCGGAGCCGCCGCATTGCAAAGCGAGCAGCAATTCCGAGGCGGGGATCGTCTCGCGCTCGGCGCGGTTGACGATCGGCAGCATCGCCGCGATGCGCCGAAGCCCCGCTTCGATCGTCTTCTTCGTGCCGCCGGTCGCCTGGATCGTCATGGTCTGGAAGAGATCGCCCTCGACGATGCCGTATTCCTCCTTCATCCGGCCGATCTGGAACACCTCGCAGCCGAGCCCGACGAGGAGCACGCCGCCGACATTCGGGTTGGCCGCATAGCCCCATTGGGTGCGCTTCAGAATCTCGAATCCCTCGCCCTTCGCCGCCATGCCGCAGCCGGTGCCATGGACGAGCGCGATGACGCCGTCGACATTCGGATAATCGTCAAGCATGCCGGACCGCTCGGCTTCGCGGGCGATCAGCCGGGCGACCGTCGCCGAGCAATTCACGCTGGTCAAGATCGCGACGTAATTGCGCGTGCCGGCTTTGCCGTTGGCGCGGCGGAAGCCTTGGAACGTAGCGCGCTGCTCGGCGGGCAGAAGCGCTTCGGGCTTCGCCGCCTCGCAGAAGCGGTAGTCGCGGGCGAAATCGTGCATTTCGACATTGTGCTCGTGCACCCATTCGCCCGGCGCGATCGGCTTGGAGGCGAAGCCGATGATCTGGCCGAATTTCAGGATCGGCGCGCCGGCCGCGATCGGCGCGGAGGCCATTTTATGGCCTTTCGGCACCCGGGCGAGCGCGGCGGGGGCGTTGCGCGGTTGATCGCCGGCGCGGATCTCGTCGACCGCGATCACGACATTGTCTTCGGCGTTGAGGCGCAGGGCGCGTGGACTGCTCATTTTCGTCGTTTCCAGCGACAGGTCGCTTTCTTAGGAGGAGAACAGATTGGGGCGGGCTTTGGCGAAACTCTCGAACAATTCGGTCGTTTCGACGAGATGATCGCGCATCGCGGCGCGGGCGCCCTCGGCGTCGCCGCGCGCGATCGCCTTGGCGATCGCATTGTGCTCGGCATAAGTCCTCGGCAGGCGCCCCGGCGGGGTCATCAGCAAGCGCCGCACCCTTTCGAGATGCGAGCGCAGTCCGTCGAGAATTTCGCCGGTGCGGCTCAAGCCAAGCTGGCTCGTGATCAGGCGATGGAAGTCCACGTCCAAGGCGTAGAAGCCGGCAAGATCGCGCGCCTCCACCGCGGCAAGCTGATAGCGCAGGTTGCGCTCCAATTCCTCGACGCCCTCGCGCGGCAGCGACAAAGCCGCTTGCGCGGCGATCTCCGACTCCAAGGCGCGGCGCACCATCATCAATTCGCGCACGTCCTCGACCGAAATCTTGGCGACGAAGGAGCCGTGCTGCGGCTCGATGGCCACAAGTTTCTCATAAGCCAGCCGGTTGATCGCCGAGGAGACGGGAAAACGCGACACGCCCAAGCGCTCGCACAGAGCGAGCTTGTCGATCGCTTCGCCCGGCTCCAAAGCGCCTGACAAAATCGCCTCTTTGAGATCGTGATAGGCTTGGTCGGCCTTGGA
>DATGLU010000720.1:0-6699 GCA_035294045.1 Roseiarcus sp.
GGCGGTGAAGTCCGCTAAGCTCAGCGCGACGGCGCCCGATTTTCTTGTCGATAGAAGCTCCCGCACCGGCAACAGGACGGCGAGACGCGCCTTTTCACCCATCGCCGCGCTCGTCTCGGAGGAATGACAGCGTCCAGCCGAGGATCAGGAAGAGCGGCGCGGTGGACCAGGTCGAATAGAAGCTGGTCGTCGTCGCCAGCGGCCAAAAGCGCAAGGCGAGGCAAATGGCGAGCGCGCCGAACAGCAAGTCGCCGCGATGCGCCGCCGCGGCGCGTATAACGGCGGCCATGGCGAGCGCGGCGAAAGCGCAATAGAGGGCGAAGCCGATCGCGCCGGTCTCGGCGAGCCATTGCAGATAGATGTTATGCGGATGGCCTTGGCAGCGCTTGAACTCGTGCGGGCCGACCAGAAGCGGCCCGTAGCGATCGTCGAGGCAAGCGGCCTGATAATTATGGACGCCGACGCCGAACGCCGGATGGTCGCGGGTGATGGCGAGCCCGGTCTTCCAAATGACGCCGTAGACGGACTCTCCGACCCCGCCGATGATCGTCTCGGTCGTCTCGACCTGACGGTGATAGATCGCCGGATTGACATAGAGCAGCCCGGCCAGGACCAGCGCGATCGCCGCCGGCGCGAGCAGCAGCGCCTTGTGGGCGCGCGCCGCAAAAAGGCAGAAGAGAAGGATCGACGCCAAGGCGATCAGCAAGGCCATGCGGTCGCCTGTCAGCAGCACCGCGGCGAGCGCGATCACGCCCAAGCCGGCCGCAAAGAGCCGCCGGCCTTGGCCCAAGAGCCCGGCGACGGCCGGCAGGAACAGCCAGCCGATCTCGGCGCCGACGCCGGGCTTGCGGAACACGCTGGTGAGCCGGTTCGGCTCTTTCGGCCGGCCGATAATGTCGTAGCCTGTGGCGTATTGGAGGAAGCAATCGAGCGAAAAGAACGCGATCGTCGCGACCAGGGCGAGGAGCAGGCGGTCGCGCGCTTCCTTCCGCGGCAAAATCCAGGTCGCGAGCGCGACGGCGTAGACGGCGAAGTGAATCCATTGCAGCGCCGTCAGCACGCCGGTCGCGGTCGGATGGAGGAGAAGCGTGCGGAAGAACGCGTAAACCCAGAGCGCCAGCAAGGCGCTGAACCAGCCGCTCCTCAGCCACGCCCAATCGCGCTCCCGCCAGCTATGGGCAATAAAAAGCAGGCCGACCAGGATCATTACCGGCTCTTGCACGCTGATGATCAGCGCGAGAGGCGAGAAAATCGCAATCGGCTCAGCGATGCGACGCAGATCGAGCGCGCGCCAGTCGACCGCCGCCAGGCGCGCGCGAAAGCCGGTTTCGATCGCGCCGCCGGTCATCCCGCTCCTCATGAAAGACTTCGCTCGCCTCGAGCGAAGCGCGGCGGCTCTATCGCAGATGAGGCGCCCAAGTTCAATTCTCGCGGGCGACACGCGCCTGTTCGCCCGAGAGAAACGGAAAATTTGGATTTCTGCTATGGAGGCAAGCTGCGCTTAAGCCGGATTTGCTTGTGTTCGCCATCGTCACGCAATGTTTCGGCCCTGATCTCGGCGGCGTCGAGGCCTTGATGACCGGCCTCGCCGACGCTCTGGCCGCGGCGGGCGAGGAAATCGCGGTCTTCGCCGATCGCCCGCATCTCAGCGACGCTTTCGCCCGGCCCTATCCGATCGAGCGTTTCGGTTTCATCCGCCCTTTTCGTCGCCTCATGAAGCGGCGGGCGATCGTCCGCGCGGCGGCGACCAAGCGCCTTGCCGGAATCTTCGCCGATTCCTGGAAAAGCGTCGAGGCGATCCCGCCGATCGCGGCGCCGATCGTCGTGCTCGCCCATGGCATGGAGCTGCCGCCCGACGCCCCTCGCCGCAAGGCGCGGCGCATCGCCGCCGCCTTTGGCCGGGCGCAGACGATCGTCGCCAATTCCGCCTATACGGCCGATCTGGCGCGCAATTTCGTCAAGGACGGCGCGCCGGCGCTGGCCGTCGCGCCGCCGCCGATTCCGCCGCAAAGCGACCCGACCGCGCAAGCGCTCGGCCAAATCGACGCGCTGATCGCCCGGCGCGGTCCGGTTTTGGCGACGATCGCCCGGCTCGAGCCGCGCAAAGGGATCGACGCCACTTTGCGCGCCTTGCCGGCGATCCTCGCCGCCTTTCCGCGGGCGGTCTATCTGATCGGCGGCGCCGGCGCCGATCTCAACCGGCTGCGCCGCCTCGCCGCCTCGCTGGGCGTCGCCGAGGCCGTCCATTTCCTCGGCCGGATCGACGAGGCGCAGAAGGCCGCCCTGCTCGCCCGCGCCGATCTCTTCGCCATGCCGACCCGGCGCGAGGGCGCCTCGGTCGAAGGCTACGGCATCGCCTATATCGAGGCCGCCTGGCGCGGCGCGCCCGCCCTTGCCGGCCGCGCCGGCGGCGCGGCCGACGCGGTGATCGACGGCGAGACCGGCCTGCTCTGCGACGGCGCCGACGACCGGGACGTGACGAGCGCGCTGCTTCGCCTGCTGCGCGACGAGCCGCTGCGGAAGAGGCTCGGCGTCGCCGCCAGGGCGCGGGCGCGCGGCGAACTCTCCTGGCCCGCCGCCCTGCCCCGCTACCTCGCCGCGCTCGGGCGCTAGCTTATTCGGCCGGCGTCAAAACCGCCGTCGCCGCTACTTGGCCGGCGAAGCGCAGGCGCGTCGCGACGGCGATCGCGGCAAACCCGATCAGCAGCCCGGCGCAAATATCGGCGATGTAATGGCCGCCTTGCGGCACCGTCGACAGGACGACGAGCACGCTCAGGCCGATCGTAAAGCGGCCCAGCCAGCGGACGGGGGCGAGCGCCCAGGCGGTCAAGACCGCCAGGACGCAATGAAACGACGGGAAGGTGATGATGCCCTGTAGGCGCACCAAGTCGAAAACCGCGAATTGGTGGGCGCGCAGCGCCTGAAAATCGGCAAGGAAATCCTTGCCGCCACCGCCAAGCCGCGAAAAAAGTTCGCTGCTGACGCCATAGCTCGGAATGGGACCCTGCGCCGGCGCCGCCACCGACCCGGCGACGGTCGCCAGGAGCGTGACGACGAAGAGCGACAGGAAGCGCGCCAAGCGCTCCTCACGGCCGGTCAAAGCCAGCGCCACGACGACGACGGCCAGCATTGGCAGCGAGCTCATATAGGCGACAGCCCACACCAAATTGAGATACGGATTGGCGCTCATCGCCGCGGCAAGGGCCGGCCAATCGACGCCAAGGGCGCGCTCGAACGCCATGAAGGCCTTGTCCTGAAGCGGCCCGCCGATCGCCGCGGCGGGATAGGTGAGCGCGCCGCCCGCCGCGCTGAACGCGAGCAGGAAGCCGGCCCCCGCGGTCATTGCCGCAAGCCGGCGATCGGGGCGATAGCGGCCGTAAAAGGTCGAGGCGGCCAGGCATAAGGCCGTCGCTGCCAGAGGCAGGGCCAGCGACAAGGGGTTCACCGAAATGCCGAGCGCGGCGAGGCCGCAATAGGCGACGGCCGCGCAGAAGGCGAGCGCCGCCCAGGCGGCGCGCGACGGGAAATCAAAGACGCTCATGAGACGGTCCGGCCCAAGGTCGGGCCAGCCTAGCCTTGCGGGGTTAACCAAGGCTTGGCGCGATTGCGGCGGATTCGCCGCGTCGGCGTGCGCTCTTTCTTGAGATCGGGCTTGACGGCCGCAGGATGTGGCGGCTTCAGCGCCGCGCGCCCGATCCTACCGGCTCGGCCAGGAAGCGTCCGCGCGAGCGCTTCAGCATCGGCTCGTCGAGTGCGTGAACAGCAGGCTGGTTTCCCTCCGCCACGGATCGCAAGCCAGCGATCGCCTTATTCATGCGCTCGGCGAATTTGGCCGCGGCGCCGTCGACGAACGCCCTGTCTTTCGGCTTCGGCTTGGCGATCCGCAGCTCCAAGCGCGTCGTTCCGTTCGGACCGTCCAGAAGGGCGCGGGTCATGACGATGCGCGGCGCGCCGGGAATAGGAAGGGTGATCCCGGCCGTGAAATAATCGAAGGGGCGCCAGTCGAGCGTCTCCTCGATATTCACGGCCTTGCCGTGCATGCAGTGATTCTTCGTGCCGACGCCCCGTCGCCCTTTGCCTGAATCCTGGACGATGTCGTCGGCGTCCCACCATTTCCGCCATTGTCCGGGCACAGTAAGATATTCCCATACCGTCTGCCGCGGCGCCGCGATGTCGAACGCCAACGTGGCGCAAGCCTCGTCCCGCGTCACCTCCAGCCTTGTCCGAGCGTCCTCCTGACGCCATGCCGCTTCGAGATCGCGCGCCAGAGATCGACGTCGCCGATGACGTCGATCGTCTCGCGATGCGCGATAAGGCCCTGCGCCGCCGGGTCGACGCCCATGGCGCGGATGGCCGCGTCGCTATAGAGCGCGTAGGCGCGCCCGCCGAGCTTATCGGTCACCGCATTCTTGAGCAGCCGATGGACGAGGATGACGTCGCGCCCGGCGAGCTCTTCTCTCCCGCCCATCCTCTGCTTCACCATCTCGCCGTGATGGACGACGAACTTGAAATCGAGGTCGCCCATCGCCAGGCAGGCCCGACACTCGCATGTCGAGACTTGGCGGACGTCGCGCAGGCGCCGACGGAATTTGAAATAAGCGCTCTCGATCGCGTCCTGCAGCAGCGACGCGTCGACATTCTCCGCTGCCGCGTAGACGAACGCGGCGTCACCCTCGAATTTGGCGAGGCGAAACGGCGGGCGCAGCGCTTTCACCACCGTGTTCATGAAATCGGCGACGATGTCCTGCGCGTGGTCGAGCTCGACCGATGCGAGGAAGCTGGTGTAGCCGGAAATATCGGCAATCGCGAAATACGCCGTTTCAGCCTTCGGAAGCATGGCGACCTCCAATGCAATGGGCGCAAGCCCAATCCCTTCGGGAGAGAGGGCGACGCGTATTCCTACCCGGTTTTCCCTTCCGGCAGATTGAGCCGCAGATGCAGCTCGCGCAATTGCTTCGGCGTCGCCGGCGACGGCGCGCCCATCAGCAGATCCTCGGCGCGCTGGTTCATCGGGAACAGCGCCACCTCGCGCAGGTTCTGCTCGCCGGCGAGCAGCATGACAATGCGGTCGACGCCCGCCGCCATGCCGCCATGCGGCGGCGCGCCGTAATGGAAGGCGCGGTACATGCCGCCGAAGCGCTCCTTCACCGTCTCCTCGCCATAGCCGGCGATCTCGAAGGCCCTGACCATCGCCTCCGGGCGGTGATTGCGAATGCCGCCTGACGCCAGCTCGTAGCCGTTACAGGCGATGTCGTACTGAAAGGCCTTGATCGTCAGCGGGTCCTGGCTTTGCAGCGCGTCAAGACCGCCTTGCGGCATGGAGAAAGGATTGTGCGAGAAGTCGATCTTCTTCTCGTCCTCGTTGAACTCGAACATCGGAAAGTCGACGATCCAAGCGAATTCGAACTTCTCTTCGTCGATCAGCTTCAGCTCCTGGCCGATCTTGGTCCGCGCCAATCCGGCGAACTTGCCGAATTTCTCCGGATCGCCGGCGGCGAAGAACGCCGCGTCGCCGGCTTTGAGGCCAAGCTGCAAGCGGATCGCCTCGGCGCGCTCCGGCCCGATATTGTTGGCGATCGGCCCGCGCGCGCCGATTCCCGTCGCCGTAGGATCGGAAGCTTTCGTCGTCTCGTCGTTCGCGCGATCAAAGAAGAGGATATAGCCCAAGCCCGGCTGCCCCTCGCCCTGCGCCCAGGAATTCATCCGGTCGGCGAACGTGCGCTGGCCGCCGCCCGGCGCCGGGATCGCCCAGACCTCGTTCTTCGGCGTCTCCAATAGCCGCGCGAAGACCTTGAAGTTCGAGCCGCGGAAATGCTCGGACACATCCTGCATGACGATCGGGTTGCGCAAGTCCGGCTTGTCGGTGCCGTATTTGCGCATCGCCTCGGCGAAGGGGACGCGCGGCCAGGGCGACGGCGTCACCTTCTTGTCGCCGGCGAACTCCTCGAACACGCCGCGGATCACCGGCTCCATCGCCTCGAACACGTCCTCCTGGGTGACGAAGCTCATCTCGACATCGAGCTGATAGAACTCGCCCGGCAGGCGGTCGGCGCGCGGGTCCTCGTCGCGGAAGCACGGCGCGATCTGGAAGTAGCGGTCGAAGCCCGCCATCATCAAAAGCTGCTTGTACTGTTGCGGCGCCTGCGGCAGCGCGTAGAAATTCCCCGGATGGATGCGCGAGGGGACGAGGAAGTCGCGTGCGCCTTCCGGGCTCGATGCGGTCAGGATCGGCGTCTGGAACTCGTTGAAGCCCTGCGCCTTCATCCGCGCGCGCATCGAATCGATGACCCGGCCGCGCAGCATGATGTTGCGGTGGAGCTTGTCGCGGCGGAGGTCGAGGAAGCGGTAGCGGAGCCGCGTATCCTCCGGATAGGGCTGGTCGCCGAAAACCGGCAGCGGCAGATCGCCGGCCGGGCCGAGCACCTCGATCTCGCGGACATAGACTTCGACCAAGCCGGTCGGCATGTCGGGATTTTCCGTGCCTTCCGGCCGCTTGCGCACGAGGCCGTCGACCCGGATCACGTATTCCGAGCGCAGCTTCTCGGCCTGGCCGAAAGCCGGCGAATCCGGATCGACCACGCATTGCGTCATGCCGTAATGGTCGCGCAGGTCGATGAACAGCACGCCGCCATGGTCGCGGATGCGGTGGCACCAGCCGGAAAGCCTGGCCTCGACGCCCTGATGCGTCTCGCGCAGGTC
>DATGLU010000721.1:0-2769 GCA_035294045.1 Roseiarcus sp.
CCATCAGCGAGAGATTGTCGAGGCTCTAGCCAGCCCCCCACATCGCCGCGCAGGCGCCGAGCAAGGCGAGCGGCACGGTGACGCTCGGGATGAAGGTCGCCCAGAGGTTTCTCAGGAACAGGAAAATCACCATCACGACCAGCGTGATGGTCAGCATCAAGGTGAATTGCACGTCGTCGACCGAGGCGCGGATCGTCGTCGTGCGGTCGGAGGTGATCGAGACGTGGATGTTCTGCGGGATCGCCGCTTCGAGGCGGACCAGCGCCTGCTTGATCCTTTGCACCGTCTTGATGACGTTCGAGCCCGGCTCCTTGAAGATGACCAGGAACACGCCGCGCGTACCGTTGGTCCAAGCCGCCTGATGGTCGTCCGCCGGGCCATTGACCGCATGGCCGATGTCGCGAATGCGCACCGGCGCGCCGTTGCGATAGGCGATGATGATATTGTCCCAGTCCTTGGCCTCGGTGATCTGGTCGTTGTCGTAAATCGTGAAGGATTGCCGGGCGCCGTTCAGGGAGCCTTTCGGGCTGTCGACCGTCGCGATCCCGATCTGCGCGCGCACGTCTTCGAGCTGGAGATTCTTCTCGACCAGCTTGGCCGGATCGATCTGGATGCGGATCGCCGGCGTCTGCTGGCCGCCGACCCGCACCAGCGAGACGCCGCGGATCTGGCTGATCTGCTGGGCGAGGATGTTCTCGGTGACATCGTCGACCGCGGTGATCGGCGCGACGTCCGACGTCACCGACATGATGAGAATCGGCGCGTCGGACGGATTGACTTTCCGGTAGGTCGGCGGGCTCGGCAAATCCTTCGGCAGAGAGCCCGAGGCGGCGTTGATCGCCGCCTGGATGTCGTTGGCGGCGGCGTCGATGTTGCGGTCGAGATCGAATTGCACGCTGATCGCGGTGGCGCCGAGCTGGCTCGTCGACGTCATCTGCGAGACGCCGGGAATTTGCGCGATCTGGCGCTCGAGCGGCTGCGCCACGGACGAGGCCATGGTCTCCGGCGAGGCGCCCGGCAATTGCGCGCTCACCGTGATCGTCGGGAAATCGATCTGCGGCAGCGGCGCGACTGGCAGCAGCGGATAGGCGACGATCCCCACCAGCAGGATCGCGACCATCAGCAAGGTGGTCGCGACAGGCCGGCGGATGAACGGTTCGGAAAAGCCCCCATGCATCGGGTCAGCTCCCCGAACTTGCATTCGGATCGATCGCCACCGGCGAGCCTGGCTGCAGCACATAGGCGCCGACGGTCACCACCCGGTCGCCGTCCTTCAAGCCCTTCGTCACCACGGCCTCGTCGACATTTTGGTGCGAGACCGTGACCTGGCGCATCGCCGCGCGATTCTGCGGGTCGACGACATAGACATAGAGTCCGTTTGGCCCGTGCTGGATCGCCATGGTCGGCGCGACGAGCGCATTTTTCACCACGCCGACGGTCAGCCGCGTCGACACGGCGAGGCCCGGCCAGAGCTTGTGATCCTTGTTGGCGAATTCCGCCTTGAGGCGGATCGATCCGGTCGCCGCGTCGACCTGGTTGTCGGTCAGGATCAGATTGCCCGCGCCGAGAATCTGGCTTCCGTCCGACGTCCGCGCCACGACTTCCGGCGCCTGCCCGGCCGCCAGGAGCTGGTTCAGCCCGGTCACTTCCTGCTCGGGCTCGGTGAAGACGACGGCGATCGGCTCCAATTGCGCGATCGTCACGATGCCGGTCTGCTGCGCGGCGGCGACAAGATTGCCCTCGTCGACCAGGCGGAAGCCGGTGCGCCCGGTGATCGGCGCGCGGATCGTCGTATAGTCCAATTGCACCTGGGCGGCGTCGATCGAGGCGGTGTCGGCGGCGATCGCCGCGGTCAATTGCGCGACCAGCGCGCTCTGCGTGTCGAGCTGCTGCTGGGTGGCGAAGCTTTGCTTGGCCAGCGTCGAATAGCGCTGCAAATCGAGCTTGGCGTTGGCGAGATTGGCCTCGTCCTGGCTTTTCTTGGCCTTGGCCTGGTCGAGCGCCGCCTGGAACGGGCGCGGATCGATCTGCGCCAGCAGGTCGCCGGCTTTGACCATTTGGCCTTCGGTGAAGGCGATCTTCATCACCTGGCCGTCGACGCGCGTGCGCACCGTCACCGTATTGTACGCTTGCGCCTGGCCGAGACTGTCGAGATAGACCGGAAAGTCGGCGCGCTTGACCGGCGCGACGGAAACCAAGGCGGCCGGCGGTCCCTTGCTTTGCGCGGCGGCGGCGACATCAGCCGTCTCCTTGCGGCCGCGCGCCGCAAGGTCGTGGAGCTTCTGCGCGTAAGGCGCCGCCGCCGGCCACAATCTCGCGGTCCTATCCGGCGCATAGGCGCCATAGGCGACGAGAACGGCGGCGATGACGACGACCGTCGCGGCGAAGCCTCTAAAACTCATTGACGCAACCCTTACGGCCCGCCGAGGCGCTTATCATTGCGGATCTCTCTTATCGGATTACTGCGCCGGAAGGCGCCGCCCCCCGATTATGCGCTCAGCGCGGCGCGACGGCTTTATCCGAGAATCCTAGCAGCAATCGAGAAAAGAATAAGCTCTTCAAGCAGAAGTGATCCCGAAAACCGGGTGAACTATCCGTGAAGAATGCGCCGGCCCCAGCTCGTCATGGCCGGCTTGTCCCGGCCGTCCGCGCGGTCGCCGCGGGGAGCAAACCTTCGAAACCCGCGCCCGATCGATGCTGTGGATGGCCGCGACAAGCTCGCCATGAGGGATAACGGTCGTACCGAAGCCAACAGTCGCGCGCTCGGCG
>DATGLU010000722.1:0-3289 GCA_035294045.1 Roseiarcus sp.
GCCATCACGATGAGATCGGCGGAAAGCTCCGAGCCGTCGGTCAGTTCGACGGCGTTCTCCTTGACCTGAAGGATTTCGACGCCGCTCTTCACCGCGATCGAGCCATTGGCGATGAGCTCGGACGCGCCGACATCGATGTAATAGCCCGATCCGGTGCGAAACGCTTTCATCATCAAGCCCGATTCGTCTTCGCCGAAATCGATTTGTAAACCGGACTTTTCCAGACGCTCGTAGAAAGCCGCGTCGCGCTTGCGGATCTCGCGATAGATTTCGATCTGGCCTTGCGGCATGAGCCGGAACGGCGTCGCGGCGAAGATCATATCGGCTCTGTCGGTGCTGATCCCCGCCTTCAGCGCGCTTTCCGAATAAAGCGGCTCGAAGCCGAACTCCATCAAGGTCTCCGACCGGACGACCGTCGTCGGCGAGCGCTGCAGCATCGTCACGTTGGCGCCAAACTCCCACAGATTGGCGGCGATATCGTGGGCGGAGCTATTGCCGCCGATCACGATGCAATGCTTGCCGGCGTATGGCTCGCCGGTCATGTAGCGGCTCGAATGATAGCATTCGCCGCGGAAGCGCTCGCGGCCGGGCAGCGGAATTTCTCGCGGCGGACCATAGGCGCCGGTGGCGAAGATCAGATGCTTCGGTCGCAACGTGACGGAGTTGCCGTTGCGGCGAACCTCAACCGCCCATTCTTGGCGTTCGTCGTCATACGCCGCGCGAACGCATTCGCTGGCCGCCCAATAATTCAGCTCCATCACCTTGACGTACATTTCTAGCCAATCGCCAAGCTTATCCTTCGGCGTGAAAACCGGCCAATTTTCAGGGAAGGGAATATAGGGCAGATGATCGTACCAGACCGGATCATGCAAAACGAGGGAACGATAACGGTTGCGCCAGGAGTCGCCGGGCCGCGCATTCTTCTCGAGGATGATCGTCGGCACGTCGAGTTGCTTCAGACGCGCGCCGAGCGCCACGCCGCCCTGGCCGCCGCCGACAACGACGCAATAAGGCTGCTTTTCATAGCCGAGCGCCGCCTCCTCGGCTTGTTTTGCTTCGAGCCAGGTCTTGTCGCGGCGATAAACGCCATGCGCGACGCCGTTCGGCCGCCGGAAGCCTTTGCGCTCCTCGAAGCCTTTGAGCTCGTCCAAGACGGTCAGCAAAGTCCATGCCTTGCCGTCGCGCAGGCGCAAGACGCCGCGGCCGCGGCCGGCCCGGGTCTCGAAACTGAGCCAGGCTTCGCAAACGCCGTCGCGCCATTCGGGCTCTTCCGTCAGCCGCCAATTGCTCGGCGCGATCGCATCGAGATTGGCGCGCAGCATCGCGGCGATCGCCGGACGCCCCTCCAGCGTTTTGATGTTCCAGGTGAAGGCGACGAGATCGCGCCAAAAGCATTCCTCGCCGAACAACGCGCTCGCGGCCTCGCTGTCGCGCGCGGCCAGCGCATCCTGAAAGGCTGACAACCAATGCCGGACGGCGGCGGCGGCTTCTTGGGTTTTGGTCATCTGGGCTTCCGCCTCCTGCTCGTTATTCCAGCGCTTTGGCGCCGCGCATCAGCGGCGTCGGGTCGGAGGAAGGGCTTGGAATGGCGACGCCGATGCTGGCCAGCGTATAGCGCACGCGGCGCAGCGACTCGCGCGAGCGCGCGCCCATTTCGGAGGCGACGCCGGTCGCGATCGTGTCGATCACCGCCATCTGCGCGTAGCGCGAGGCGGTCGGCATCAGAGCGTTGGCGTCTTCCGGGACGACAACCGGGATGACGATCTCGGCGGCGTCCGCGAGCGGCGTTTGCGGCCGGGTCAGCGCGATCGTGGTTGCGCCGTAAGAACGGGCAATCTTGACCGCATCGACGACCGGCTTCGATCGGCCGCTATTCGATATGGCGAAGACCACGTCCTTCGGCCGCAACGTCGCGGCGGACATGCGCTGCTGATGGCCGTCGCAATAGGCGCAAACCGGAATCCCCAATCGGAAAAACCGCAATTTGGCGTCTTCGCCCAAGCTCGCCGAGCCGCCGCCCTGACCATAAATGTCGAGGCGCGCGCAAACGGCGATCGCCGCGACGGCGCGCTTGACAGCGGCGGTGTCGAGCTGGTCGACGCAATTGCGGATGGCATTGGCGGCGCGCAGCATCACCAGTTGCGCGAGCTGGCCGACATCGTCATCGAAGACGCGGTCGGTCCGCAGATAGACCGCCGCGACCGTCAACGTCGTCGCCAGCCGTACCTTGAACTCGCCGAAGGACGCGCAGCCGACGGAGCGGCAGAAGCGCGTCACGCTCGGCTGGCTGACGCCGGCCCGGCGCGCCAGTTCGGCGATCGTCATGCGCGTTGTCATTTGATAGTCGACCGAAACCGCCTCGGCGACCCGCCGCTCGGCCGGCGACAAATCGCCTTCGACGCGCTGAATGCGCGAGACGAGATCGATCGGCGCGACCGGATCGATGCGCGGACCGTCTTCCGAGTACCGTCTCGCCTGCACGCGGCGTCCTCCCCCGGCTTTCCGCCGAGGCTTCGTCAAGTGGCCGAGCCCCGCGGCAAACCTGTAATTAAATTACACGCCTTATCGGCGATGACAAGACCGCGCGCTGAAAAGGCGAAGACGCATTTTCTCGGCGGACTGACGACCGAACAACCCGCGCGGGTGTCACGCCAGGCGCGACGCGGCAAATTTTTGCTTGCGCGCGAAAAGGTTGTGTAACATAATTTCAGCGATCGAAATCGGCGCCGCTGACGAAGTTGGACAACCGTCGCCAAGACGGGCCAAAGCCGCGCCGCGAGGAGGAAGCCGAGATGGCCGCTGGCGCATCCGAACGGCCAAAAATGACCGTCGAGGCGGCGACCAAATTCTACGCGACGCGTTCCGGTTCGGTACACGCGCTCGACAAAGTGTCGCTCGACCTGCGCGAGGGCGAATTCCTTTGCATCCTCGGCCCTTCGGGCTGCGGCAAGTCGACCTTGCTGTGGTCGATGGCCGGATTGCACGATCTGACCAGCGGGCAGATCAGGCTCGGCAGCGAGGTCATTGCCGGACCGCATCCGGAAATTGCGATGATCTTCCAGGACGCCAATCTGCTGCCCTGGCGCAATCTGGCCAAGAACGTCGCCCTGCCCTTCGAGCTCAAGCGCCGTCGACCGGACATGGAGCGGATCGGACGTTTGCTCGAAAGGGTCAACCTCAAGGGGTTCGAGAACAAGTTTCCGCGCGAATTGTCCGGCGGCATGCAGCAGCGCGCCTCGATCGTGCGCAGCCTCGCCGTCGATCCCTCGGTTCTGCTGATGGACGAGCC
>DATGLU010000723.1:0-8050 GCA_035294045.1 Roseiarcus sp.
CATCAATTGGACGAGCTCGGCGGGATCGGTGTCGGCGACGCGCTTGGTCGCAACATGAGCGCCGTCGCGCAGCACCGTGACGCGGTCGGCGATGGCGAAAATTTCGTCGAGCCGATGGCTGATATAGATAACGGCGACGCCGCGCGACTTGAGCTTGCGCACGATGTCGAAGAGCCGCGTCACGTCATATTCGGTCAAGGCGGCGGTCGGCTCGTCCATGATCAGCAGGCGGGCGTCTTGCGACAGCGCGCGCAGGATTTCCACGCGCTGGCGATTGCCGACGCTGAGCGAGCCGACGACGCGGTCGGCTTTCAGGTCGTGAATTTCCAGCGAGGCGAGCAGGTCCTTGGTCTTGTCGCGCATCGCCCGCCAATCGAGCCGGCCGAGCCCGGCCCGCGGCGCATGGCCCATATAGACGTTCTCGGCGACGGTGAGCTCCGGAAACAGCAGCAGCTCCTGGTAGATCGTGGCGATTCCGGCGCGCCTCGCGTCATCGGGCCGCTCCAGATTGACCGGCCGGCCGTCGACGATGACTTCGCCGCGATCGGGCGGAAAGACTCCCGAAATGATCTTGATCAAAGTCGATTTGCCGGCGCCGTTCTCGCCGAGCAAAGCATGCACTTCGCCTTTGGCCACGTCGAAGGACACGCCGGACAAGGCCCGAACGCCGGGGAATGACTTTTCGATGTTGCGCACCGACAGAAGGGACGGCGGCGAAACTTCGCTGCGAGTTTGATCGGTCGCCATCGCCGTCACGCCGCCACGATCGTATCGACGCCGGTCTCGACGACGGCGACCTCAACGCCCTGTTCGCGCAGCATGTCGAGCGCGGCGCTCGGCGCGTCGGCGTCGGTGATCAACGTATGGATGCGCGAGAGCGGGCAGACGACGAGACTGCCGCGCGAGACGAATTTCGAAGAATCGGCGAGGACGATCAGCTTATCGGCGCGCTTCAAAAGCTTCGATTCGGCGCGGGCGAGCAGCGGATCGCCCTCGATCACGCCGAGCGGACCGATCGAGATGGCGCTCATGAACATGCGCGCCGCCGAATAGTGCTGGATCGCGTCCTCTTCGAAGGGCGAAACAATCATGCCCTGTTCGCGATAGACCTCGCCGCCCGGCAACGCGACGCGGCACTTGGAATGATGGATCAGCACTTCCGCCAAAAGATACGAGTTCGTCAGCACTTTCAGGCGGCGCTCGCGCAGATACTCGCCCATCTGGAACGTGGTCGTGCCGCCATTGA
Source organism: Roseiarcus sp. (assembly GCA_035294045.1). Classification (GTDB taxonomy): domain Bacteria; phylum Pseudomonadota; class Alphaproteobacteria; order Rhizobiales; family Beijerinckiaceae; genus Roseiarcus. Next base: position 1,247 of record DATGLU010000723.1, read on the forward strand.
CGATGATCGTCTCGCCATCCGCGCAAAGCGCCACCGCCGCCTTGGCGATGGCGCGCTTGGCGGCGATGTTGAGGGTCTGGCTGACGTCGAAGGAGCGCGTCGCGAGGGAAAGAACGTCGGGTTGCGGCGTGGCTGCGTTAGGCAGGGCTTCGAGCCCGCCATGGACGCGGGTGGCGAAACCCTGCTCGGCCAATCTTGCGAAATCGCGGCGGATGGAGGCTTCGGAGGCGCCGGTCGCGCGACACGCGTCGGCGATGCGCACCAGCGGCCGCTCCCTTAATAGCGCCTTGATGACCTGCCAGCGTTCCCGCTCGTGCACGCCGATCATCCTCCCTGGACTTCCGCCAACTAGGTCACGGTCTCGGCGAGCGGTCAACAGCAATCTCTCAGAATCGATCAATATCGCGCCGCATCAATCACATTGCGTCGCAATAAGCTGCCGCGATGATTGACCGTGATCGAACGCGCCCCTAATCTGGCCGGCAGTGTCATTCCCGCGCAAGCGGGAATCCAGGGAGCCGCTGCGCTCCGAAAGCTGGCTCAGCCTGGATTCCCGCTTTCGCGGGAATGACAGAGGAGAGACAAAGATCAAGGGAGAATGCCCGATGAGCGAGGCTGCGGCCACGCCTTTGCCCAATCTATGGGATGACGCCGTCGCGGCTGGGCTCGATGAGCCGGGGCAATTGCTCTACCGCTCCAACTTGCTCGGCGCGGATTTGCGCATCACCAATTTCGGCGGCGGCAACACTTCGGCCAAAGTCGATATGAAAGACCCTTTGACCGGCCAAAAGGTCCGCGTGCTTTGGGTCAAAGGCTCGGGGGGCGATCTCGGCTCGATGAAGCGCGACGGCTTCGCGACTTTGTACCTCGACAAGCTCGCCGGTCTGAAAGGCCTCTATCGCGGCGTCGCCCACGAAGACGAGATGGTCGAACTCTTCAACCATTGCACGTTCAACCTCAACCCGCGTGCGACCTCGATCGATACGCCGCTTCACGCTTTCGTCCCGCATCGCCATGTCGATCACGTCCATGCCGATGCGGTGATCGCCATCGCCGCCTCGGCCGACGCCGAGCGGCTAACCCGCGAAGTGTTTGGCGGCAAGCTCGGCTTCCTACCGTGGCAGCGGCCCGGTTTCGATCTCGGCTTGAAGCTTGGCGAAATGGCTGCGCGCCATCCTGAATATATCGGCGTCGTGCTTGGCGGCCACGGCCTTTTCACCTGGGCCGAGACATCGAAAGCCTGTTATGAGACGACGCTCTGCGTCATCCAGCAGGCGGCGGATTGGCTCGCCGCGCATGAGAAGAAGCCGTCGTTCGGCGGCGCGAAAGTTCAAGTCGCCGCGCCGGAAAGGCGCCGCGCCATCGCCGCCAGGCTGATGCCGCTGATCCGCGGCAAGATTTCCGCCGACGAGCGCAAGATCGGCCATTTCACCGACGCGCCGGAAGTGCTCGAATTCGTCAATTCGAACGCCTTGACAAAGCTGGCGCCCCTCGGGACGTCCTGCCCGGATCATTTCCTGCGGACCAAGATCCGGCCGCTGGTCCTTCCCTACGATCCCGGCCGCGACAATCTCGACGAGGTGATCGCCGGCCTCGACGACCTCCTCGCCGCCTATCGGCGCGACTACGCGGCCTATTACGAGCGCTGCAAGCATGCCGATTCGCCCGCCATGCGCGACGCCAACGCGGTTGTCTATCTCGCGCCGGGAATCGGCATGTTCACCTTCGCCAAGGACAAGGCGACGGCGCGCATATCGGCTGAGTTCTATGTCAACGCGATCAATGTGATGCGCGGCGCGTCGGGCGTCAGCGATTATGTCGGGCTCGCCGAGCAGGAGGCGTTCAACATCGAATACTGGCTGTTGGAAGAGGCGAAGCTGCAGCGCCTGCCCAAGCCGAAATCGCTTGCCGGCCGCATCGCCTACATTACCGGCGGGGCCGGCGGCATTGGCGGCGCCACGGCGCAGCGCCTGCTCGGCGAGGGCGCCTGCGTCGTCGTCGCCGATATCGACGAAAAGGCGCTGGGCGAACGCGTCGAGACGATCAAAAAACGCTATGGCCGCGACGCGGCGGTCGGGATCAAGCTCGACGTCACCAGCGAGGCGGCGGTGATCGCCTCGTTCGAAGAAGCCGCGCGCGCCTTTGGCGGGATCGACATCGTCGTCTCGAACGCCGGCATCGCCTCGGCTTCGCCGGTCGAGGAGACGAGCCTTGCGCTGTGGCAGAAGAACGTCGATATCCTTGCGACGGGCTATTTCCTCGTCGCGCGCGAGGCGTTCCGCCTGATGCAGCGCCAGAAGATCGGCGGCGCCATCGTCTTCGTCGCCTCAAAGAACGGTCTTGCCGCCTCGCCCGGCGCGTCGGCCTATTGCGCGGCCAAGGCGTCGGAAATCCATCTCGCCCGCTGCCTGGCGCTGGAAGGCGCGGCGCATGGCATCCGCGTCAACACGGTCAATCCCGACGCCGTGCTGCGCGGCTCGAAATCTGGGAGGGCGAATGGCGCCAGCAGCGCGCCGCGTCCAACAAGGTCACGGAAGACCAGCTTGAGGAAGTCTATCGCCAGCGCTCGATGCTGAAACTCTCGGTCTTCCCGGAGGACATCGCCGAGGGCGTCTATTTCTTCGCCTCCGATCTTTCCGCCAAATCGACCGGCAACATTTTGAACGTCGACGCCGGCAACGCCCAGGCCTTCACCCGATGAGCGCCGCGGCAAAGCCCTTCGCGATCAGCGCCGATTTCATCGCCAATCACAACGCGCGGCTCGAAGCCGCGACGATCGAGGACTACCAGGCGCTCTCTCGCGCTTTGGCGCGGCGCGGGATCGACGCCGAAAAGCTGGTCGAGAAAGTCATCGCCTTCGGCGTGGCCATCCCGACCTGGGGCGTCGGCACGGGCGGCACGCGCTTCGCCCGTTTCCCCGGGCCGGGCGAGCCGCGCAATATTTTCGAGAAGATCGACGATTGCGCCGTGATCCAGCAATTGGCGCGGGCGACGCCGACGATCTCGCCGCATATTCCCTGGGACAAGGTCGACGATTACGCCGTCTTGCGCGAGAAGGCGGCGGCGCATGGCCTCGCCTTCGACGCGGTCAATTCGAATACGTTTCAGGATCAGCCGGGACAGGCGCTTTCGTACAAATTCGGCTCCCTGTCGCATACCGACGCGCGCGTCCGCGCGCAGGCTGTCGCGCATAATCTGGAATGCATCGAGATCGGCAAAAAGCTTGGCTCGAAAGCGCTCACCGTCTGGATCGCCGACGGCTCGAATTTCGCCGGGCAGGCGAACCTGACCAAGGCGCTCGACCGCTATCTCGCGGCGATGCGCGAGGTCTATGCGGCGCTGCCGGCGGATTGGCGCGTCTTCCTCGAGCACAAGCTCTACGAGCCGGCCTTCTATTCGACGGTGATCTCGGACTGGGGCAGCAGCTTCGCGGCGGCGCAGGAATTGGGACCGAAAGCGCTCTGTCTCGTCGATCTCGGCCACCATGCGCCGAACGTCAATATCGAGCAGATCGTCGCGCGGCTCGCCCGCTTCAAGAAGCTCGCCGGCTTCCATTTCAACGATTCGAAATACGGCGACGACGATCTCGATTCAGGCTCGGTCGAGCCGTTCCGGCTATTCCTGGTGTTCAATGAATTGATCGACGCCGAGCGCCGCAAGGCCGACGGCTTCGCGCCGGCTTACATGATCGATCAGTCGCATAATGTGACCGATCCGATCGAGAGCCTGATGCAATCGGCGATCGAATTGCAGCGCGCCTACGCCCAAGCCTTGATCGTCGACCGCGCGGCGCTGGAGGCGGCGCAGGATGCGAACGACGCGCTCGGCGCGCATCTTGAGTTAAAGCGCGCCTTCACGACCGACGTTTCGCCGCTCCTCGCTCTCGCGCGGCTCCGCGCCGGCGGGGCGATCGCTCCCATCGAGGGCTATCGCGCGTCGGGCTATCGGGCGCACAAGGCGAAGGAGCGCCCGGCGGCCAGCGGGACTTCGGCCGGGATCGTTTAAGGAGCGACGAAGGGATTCACGCCGCGAGGTCGGCGACCACCGAATCGAGCAGCGGCGCGCCGAGCGGCGTCACGCGCAAGCGGCCGTTCTCGTCCTCGTCGACAAACCCTTCGAGCGCCAGCGTGTCGATCTGGCGTCGGTCGAGCGGGCGTCCGCTCAGCGCTTCGAACCGCTTCGGGTCGATCCCCTCGCGCAAGCGCAAGCCCATCAGCAGGAATTCGTCGCCCTGCTCCTCGGCGGAGAGCATGTCGTTTTCGATCAGGCCATGGCCCTCGGCTTCGACCTGGGTCAGCCACATTTCCGGATGCTTCTCGGTCGCCTGCGCGCGCCTGCCGGATTCGGTGATCAGCCGGCCATGCGCGCCCGGTCCGATCCCGGCATATTCGCCATAGCGCCAATAGACGAGATTGTGCCGGCTCTCCGCGCCCGGCCGGGCATGGTTTGAGACTTCGTAAGCCGGCAGGCCATGCGCCGCGGCAATGTCCTGGGTCGCATCGAACAAAGCGCGGGCGAGATCGGGATCGGGCAGCCGCAGCTTGCCCTGCTTGTAGAGCCGCTCGAAAATCGTGTCCGGCTCGATGGTGAGCTGATAGAGCGAGAGGTGCTCGCTGCCGCGCTTCAAAGCTTCGGCGAGTTCGGCCCGCCAGGCCTGCAAGCTTTGGCCTGGCCGGGCATAGATGAGATCGAAGGAATAGCGCTGGAAGATCGCGGCCGCGACGTCCACCGCGGCGAGCGCCTCGTCCACCGTGTGGCGGCGCCCGAGCGCTTTCAAATCGGCGTCGTTCAACGCCTGCACGCCGATCGACAGGCGATTGACGCCGGCGGCGCGATAGCCGCGGAAACGGCTGGCTTCGACGCTGGTCGGATTGGCTTCGAGCGTGATCTCCGCGTCCGGAGCCAGCGTCCAGGCCTCGGCGACGGCGTCGATCACCGCCTGCACCGTTTGCGGCCGCATCAGCGACGGCGTGCCGCCGCCGAAAAAGATCGATTGCGCAATCCGGCCCGGCGCCATCGCGGCGCGGTGGCGGATTTCGGCGCGGAACGCGTCGACGAAGCGCTCTTCGTCGATGGGCGCGTTGCGCACATGGCTGTTGAAATCGCAATAGGGGCACTTGGCCAGGCAAAAAGGCCAATGAACATAAACCGCGAAACCGGGCTCGCGGCTTTGCGCCGGCGCTCCCGCGCTCGGCGCGCGATTCGTGATGGCGTTCATGGCGCCTTATGCCAGTTCGGGCCGGGCAAGGCCAGAAGTCCCAGCCGCGCGCCGCGGCGAATCGTTAAAAAGCAGGGGATCGTGGAGCTGCGCCCCAACCGATCGGGACTTTGACCGGTCGCTCCCCGGTTATTAGCGCGGCGCCGCTCGACGACGCTGCGGGGGCGCGATTGAGGCTCGTTTGCGGCGATCGGTGGCGGATGGTTCGACCTGTCCAATGCGACGCGCCTCTGCAGGCCGTCAGGAGCGATTAGGTACAGTTCGGTAGGGCCCCGCCTTCAAAGTTCTTCGCGATTCCTTCGTTGAATCTAAATACGAACGAGACGGAGGGAGCGCGAGGCTCATAAAGCGCTGCGTCCGGCGCTGCTTGCGCGCCGAGGGCGCTCTGATTATTGCTGCTGGTGGAAAAAGCGCGCTCGAAGGGAGTATTAGCCGCTATGAGCGAGAAGGCGAGCGCAACCGCCCGAGCCTTGCAAAAATCCTGGCTCGACAATCCCGATCATCGCCGCTGGCTGCGCCGCGAGGCGGATTCGCTGTTCGCCTTCTTCGAAGTCGACTCGCTCGATCCGGCCGGCGGCTTCTTCGCCCTCGACGAACGCGGGCGCGCCATCCCGGCCGAGCGAGAACGCCCGGTCCACGCAACCACGCGGATGGTCCATTGCTATACGATTGGCCATTTGCTTGGCCGGCCCGGCGCCGCCGATCTCGTCGATCATGGCATGCAGGCTCTGCTCAGGCGCCATCGCGATCCAAAGCATGGCGGCTACTTCACCTCCTTCGATGCGGACGGGCCGCGCGATACGGCCAAGCTCGCCTACGGCCATGCTTTCGTGCTCCTCGCCGGCGCCAGCGCCAAGCTCGCCGGCCATCCGGACGCGGACAGGCTGATCGCCGATATCAGCGAGATTATCGAAACCAGGTTTTGGGACGAGAAGCAGGGGGCGAGCGCCGAGGAATATCTCAGCGATTGGACGCCATTCAGCGCCTATCGCGGCCAGAACTCGAACATGCATCTGACCGAGGCGCTGATGGCCGCTTTCGAGGCGACCGGAGAGCGCGCCTATCTCGCCAGAGCCGAGCGCATCGCGGATTTCTTCTTGCGCCGCATGGCCGCGGACTGCCGCTGGCGAGTGCCGGAGCATTACCACGCCGATTGGACGATCGATCGCGACTATAAAGGCTCAGACGTTTTCCGGCCGGCCGGCACGACGCCCGGCCACTCGCTCGAATGGGCGAGACTGGCCTTGCAGCTCTGGGCGCTGGGCGGCAATCGGCTCGATTGGCTGCCGGACGCGGCCAAGGCGCTCTTCGAGGAGGCGACGAAATCGGGTTGGGACGCCGCCGGCGGCTTCTACTACACGCTCGATTGGAGCGGCGCGCCGCTGATCCGCGATCGGCTATGGTGGCCGTGCTGCGAGGGGATCGGGGCGGCGGCTTTCTTATGCCGCCTTGAAGAGGGCGAGGCCCTCTATGAAAGCTGGTATCGCCGCATCTGGGATTTCGCGTCGCGTCGGCTCATCGATCGTCACGCGGGAGGCTGGCGTCCGCAACTGGGCGACGACCTTAAGGAAAAGAACGGCTACTTC
>DATGLU010000724.1:0-2980 GCA_035294045.1 Roseiarcus sp.
CGGGCAAGGGGTTCCTCGACGAGGCGGGGATTCCCGAAACGCCGCCCGCCTGGCTGAGCGAAGAGGACATCGCCCATTATGCGGGCGTCTTCCGCCGCACCGGCTTTCGCGGCGGGCTCAACTGGTACCGCAATCTCGACCGCAACTGGGCGCTGACCGCGCCCTGGCAGGACGCCAAGATCGCGCCGCCGGCTTTGTTCATCGCCGGCTCGCGCGACGGGGTCATTTCCGGGCCGCTCGGCGAAGCGCGGCTGAAGGAGATGGACGGGCAGATCGCCGACCTGCGCGGCAAGCTGATCCTCGAAGGCGCCGGACACTGGATTCAGCAGGAGCGCGCGGCGGAGGTGAATCAGGCGCTGCTGGCCTTTCTTGCGCAGGTACGATGAGCGGGAGACAATCCTCCCCCGTCCAAGACGGGGGAGGGGGACCGCGCGTCAGCGCGGTGGAGGGGGCTCCGGCGTTTCAGGAATTTGTCCTGAACCTCAGCGGCCCCCTCCACCGCCCTTCGGGCGGTCCCCCTCCCCCGTTTCGCTTCGCTTCACGGGGGAGGATCGCTTCGTACTTAATCCCGCGCCCCCGCCTCGCTCGCGCGCAGCCGCTCGGCGCCGGTTGAGGCGCGGTGCGCGGCGAGGTCGGTCACCGAGGCGGCGGCGCGCTGGGCGGCGCGCTTGTAGCTCGGGATCGCTTCCGCGAAGACGCGCTCGGCCAAGGCGCGGTCGCCGGTTTGGGCGGCGTTGGCGAGATCGGCGAGCCAGCGCGTCATCGCGGCGCGATCGACCCGCGGCGTCTCCGCCGCGGTGACGCCCTCGACGCCGATATCGACGACCGGCTCGTCGCTGGAGAACAGAATCTCGTTGAGCCGCTCGCCATGACGGATGCCGGTGAAGACGATCTCGATATCGGCGCCCGGCTCGTAGCCGGCGAGGCGGATCATCCGCTCGGCGAGATCGACGATGCGCGCAGGCTGGCCCATTTTGAGCACATAGACCGAAGCGCGCGCCTCGCCGCCGACCGTCGAGTCGGCATGGGCGGCGGCGGAAATGACGAGGTCGACCGCCTCGCGCACCGTCATGAAATAGCGGACCATATCGGGATGGGTGACGGTGACCGGCCCGCCGCGCTCGATCTGCGCCTTGAATTTCGGCACGACCGAGCCGACCGAGCCGAGCACGTTGCCGAAGCGCACCGAGATGATGCGCGGCGCGCCGGCGCCGCCGCCGTCGACGAGCTGACCGTACATTTCCGAGAGACGCTTCGTCGCGCCGAGCACCGAGACCGGATCGACGGCCTTGTCGGTCGAGATCAGCACCGCAGCGGCGCCGACCGCGACGGCGGCGTCGACCACGTTGGCCGTGCCCAGCACGTTGGTCTTCACGCCCTCGGCCCAATCGATCTCAAGCTGCGGCAATTGCTTCAGCGCGGCGGCGTGAAAGACCAGATCGGGCTTGAACGCGTCGAAGAGCGCGGCGATGCGCGAACGATCGCGCACGTCGGCGACGGTCAAGCGGAGCGTGGCGGCGACGTTCTGCGCGCCGAGCGTTTCGCCGACCGCGAACAGGGCCGGTTCGGAATTGTCGACGACGAGCAGTTCGGCCGCGCCAAGCGCGGCGACGCAGGCGCAAATCTCCGAGCCGATCGAGCCGCCGCCGCCGGTGACGACGACGCGCCGCCCCTTGATGAAGCGGGCGAGCCGATCGCGGTCGGTCTCGACCGAACGGCGAAACAAAAGGTCCTCGATCTCGATCGGCGTCAAAGCCGAGCCGCCGCCGAATTCCACCGTCTGCAGCCGCGACAAAGCCAAGCCCAGCCGCCGGGCGGTGGCGACAACGCGCTCGGATTCGGCGCTCGAGGCGAATTCGCTCGGCGCGAAGACCAAGCGAGCGATCGGCCGGCCGTCGTCATTGGCGTCGCCGACGATCCGCTCGAGTTCGTCATAGCCGCCAAGCACCGGCACGCCGCGGATGCTCGCGCCGCGATCCGAGGCGCGCGGCGACAGCACGCCGCGCGGCAGAAAGCGGCGGCGCATGCCCTCCTCCAGCGAGCGCAGCACGATTTCCGCCTCGTTCGCCCGGCCGAGCACCAGGATCGACGGCGCGCGCTCGCGCCGGCCGGCCCGCCTCGCCTGGGCATAGCGCCAATAGCGGTAGGCGATGCGCGGCCCGCCGAGCAGAACCAACTGCAGAATCCAGTAGAGGAAGCACACCTTTTCGCCGAAGACGAAGCCGTCGACGGCGCCGCGCGCGACGAGGGCGAGGTCGACGACCGTCAGCGTGATCGCCAGCGCGCTGGCGGCGCGGAAAATGTTGAAGAGGTCGGGCAGGGAAGCGAAGCGCCATTTGGCTTCGTAGAGCCGGAAAAAGCGGAAAATCGCGGCCGCGTAAACGGCGAATAGCGGAACGATCCAGGCCAAAGCTTCGCCTTGAAGCTTCGCGGTCTCCGGAAAGCTCAGGTAGAGCGCCAGGCCGATCGCGACCGGCGTCGTGGCGAGGTCGTGCGCCATGACGGCGAGGCGCTTGGCGCGACCAATCAGAGAATGCACGTCCATCGCACCGCCCCTTGCGCGCCGCGCGAGTCCCGCCTTGCTCGGCGCGGCCGATCTATAGCCAATCCCCGCGGTCGAAGCCAGGCGCGCTATCGACAAGCGCGCTTTCGGCTTGAGCCGAAAGGCGAATCAAAACAGGCCTTCGACCGCGCCGTCGCGCAGGCCGATCCGCTCGGCGGCCGGCCGGCGCGGCAGGCCGGGCATGGTCATGATGTCGCCGACAATCGCCACGACGAAGCCGGCCCCGGCGCGGAGGCGCAATTCGCGGATCGGCGGAACATGGCCGCTCGGCGCGCCGAGCAGGCTCGGATCGGCTGAAAAGGAATAGGGCGTCTTGGCGACGCAAATCGGCAAACCGCCATAGCCGGCCGCTTCGAGATCGGCGAACTGCCGGCGCGCCGCGGCGCTGGCGGAAATGTCGCTCGCGCCATAGATCTC
>DATGLU010000725.1:0-5639 GCA_035294045.1 Roseiarcus sp.
CGGGTCGCGAGAGACGAGTTCGAGCAGCGCGTCGGCGCCGCCCTGGAAATGGGCGCTGGCCTCGGCGGGATTGAGCGGCTTCGGCGTCGTATCGGGCACGACGAAGGAAATATCGCTCGCCGCGATGCGCTTGCCGGGGGCGGCGTCGATGAAGCCGCGCGTCGCCTTGATCGTCACGTCATGGCCGGTCATGACGCCGCCGCCGTCCATGCCGGTCATCGGCGGCAGCCCGGGCAGCAACTGCGCGGCCACGTCCCTGGCGGCAAAGGTCCCGTGCACGCTGTCGGGCGGGATCGGACGCTTCTCGCGGGCGGCGGCGAAGGCCGCCGCGTCCCAATCGATCGATAGGGCGGCGGAGACAAGCTCGCCGCCCTTGAGGTTTTCGATGCACCAGTTGCGCACTTCAGGCGCAATGAAGGTCGGCCACAGCCGCGCGAGATTGGTGATCGGCGAGCGCCCGATCGTGAGGTCGAGCTTCAAGGTCGGACCCTGATCGGTGGCGACGATTTCGGCCTTCATCGCGCCGTTGGCGTCGGGACCGGCGATCGAGAAATCGTCGAGGATGAAGCGCTTCTCATCCGCCAGATAGCGGGCGTGGAAGGCGCTCTGGTCGATGCGGATGGGCTTCTCGCCCGGCCGCTCGCCGGCGAAGACCACGTCCGACGAGGCGAATTCGAGCCGCCAGGCCGGATCGCCGGCGGCGGGCGGCGTGACCGCGCCGGAAAAGAAGATATGCGTCTCGCCTTCGAATATCTGGACGTTCTGGACGAGGACCTTCTGCGCGGCCGGATCCCAATGCAGGGCGCCGCCAGCTTCGTCGATCAGCATCGGCTCGTGGTCGGGGTCTTCGAGCTTGAAATAGCCGGCGCCGAGACTGAAGCGCCCGTCCATGGCGGCGAGCTTGCGCGCGTCGTTCATCTGCAAGTCCAGCTTGAACGAGATCGGCATATCCGTCTCGAAGGCGAATTCGCGCATCCCCGCGCCGAGGAGGATGTCGGCAAAGTTGAGATCATGCGCCTCGATTTCGAGCGCGCCGGCGCGGCCGCTGCGCGCCTTGACGCTGAGCGACCACGGGCCGGCCTGACCGTGCGCGGAGATGCGCAACGCCGCGTCGCCATGCGACCTGTCGAAATCGAGATTGACGTCGTCGAGCTGCTTCTTCTGGCCGGTCGTCGCGTCGTCGACCGTCATCCGCCCATGGACGACGCCGAGCCGGTCGAGCGGCAGCGATTGGCTGGTCATAGCGTTGATCATGCCCCAGCCCAAGGCGGCGAAAATCGAGGAGCGGTGGCCGCCGGCCGCGTCCGGCGGCGTCGCCGGCAGATCGAAAGAGACGCCGCTCGCCGCGCCAATCGATTGTCCCGCGGAAATCGACAAAGCGCCGTCCGGCCGCACGTTGAGCGCGAGATCGACGCCGACCAGCTCCAGCCGTTTGGCGCGAACCGAAAAAAGGGCGAAGTCCCAGAGGTCGAGCCCGACCTCGCCTTTCGGCGCGACCAGCACCGTGCGTCCGGCCCGGTCCTTGATGACGACGCCCTGGAAGGTCAGCCCGACGCCGGTTTCGCCGCGCTCGAGCGAGGTCGGACCGAGCTGGAAGGTATATTGATCGTCGAACCGGTCCGACAGGCTTTGCGCGATCCTGGGGGTGAGCGAATCGAGCGCGATCGGGCCGAGGCTGAGCCGATAAGCCATGACGCCGACGGCCAGCAAGGCGCCCGCGGCGAGGCCGCCGAAAATCCCCAAGCAGGCGAAGATGAGCCCGCGCGCCGAGACGCGCGGCCACCGGCCGGGCAGCCGCGGCCCCGCGCCGCTGTCGAGCAGCGCCCGCAGAGCAAGGCGCGCCCGCGTCTTGCTCCCCGCGTCCATGCCCTCGGTCAATCCGGCGTCGTCCTCATGACCCTCATTGCCCCAGCGTTCCGGCTGCGCTCGTCGTCTCAGTTTTGAAGAGCCGCCAAGAAATCGCGGCAAAGTCAATAAAGACAAACAGGAATCTCGCCTGGACTTCTACTCTGTCGAGCGGCAAGGCTTGCCTCGTCAATAAGGTGAAAGGAGGGCGATATGGCGAAAGAACTGACCGCCGGCGACCGCGCGCCGGATTTCGATCTGCCTGCGGATGGCGGCGGACGCCTGCGCCTGTCCGATCTCAAAGGCCAAGCGGTCGTGCTCTACTTCTATCCGCAAGACGATACGCAGACCTGCACCGCCGAGGCGATCGCCTTCAACGCGTTGCGCGCGCAATTCGAAGCGGCGGGCGCCAAAATCGTCGGCGTGTCGCCGGATTCGATCGTCAGCCATCAGCGTTTCAAGAAGAAGCACCGGCTTGGCTTCGCCCTCGCCGCCGACGAAGACCGCGAGGCGCTCGAAGCCTATGGCGTGTGGCGGGAGAAGACCTTGTTCGGCCGCAATTATATGGGCGTCGAGCGGACGACGGTCTTGATCGACGCCGACGGCAAGATCGCCCGGATTTGGCGCAAGGTCCGCACGCCCGGCCATGCCGAGCAAGTCTTGCAGGCGGCGCGAGAGCTGACGGCGAAGCAAGGCTGATCTCGCGCCGCGCCGTTTGCAAAGAATTAACCCTAACAAGGTGTATTTGAACCCTGTCGCCGGTTGGGAGCGGGAGCGTTCATTTGCCTTTGCGAGACGCCTATCCCCGCCCGCGTCTGATGGATCGGCACTATTATTTCTCGATCGCCCATGGCGAGGAGCTGCGCACCTATGCGCTGCGGCCGGCGGTCCTCTGGACGCTGATCGCGCTCCTGCCTTTGCTCGTTCTTTGGGGCGCCGGCGCCTCGGTCTTCATCGCCTGTCACGACGGCATGCTCGGCGCCCTCCTCGTCCGCCAGGCCGAGATGCAATATTCCTACGAGGACCGCCTGGCGGAAGCGCGCGCCGAGCTCGACCGGGTGACGAGCCGGCAATTGCTCGACCAGACCTCGTTCGAGGGCAAGGTTCACGAGCTCCTGTCGCGCCAGGCGCAGCTCGAGCAGCGGACCTCGATCGTCGCCTCGATGGCGCAGCAGGCGGAAGCGCGGCCCAGCGCCGTCGCCGCTCTCGACCGGACGAAATCGAAAACCGCTTTGGCCGGCGGCAAGCCGGCCGGCGCGCTCGCCGCGATCCAGGCTCTCGGCGCGCCGAGCGACAGCGACGGCGGCGCGCTCGACTCGGTCTCGTCCTTTGCGCCGATCGCGTCTTCGCCGAGCGAGTCGGCGAAGCCGCGGCCGATCGAGGAGCCGCGCGCGCCGGCGCGCGAACATACGAGCGCGCTCGCGCCGGACCCGGATCGGCGCGCCCAGGCGGAGCTCAGCCAGGCCGTCGCCGATGCCGGCGTTCCGGCGGAGACTCGCCTCAACCTGATCGCCGCTTCGCTCGACCGGATGGAGCGTGGCCAGATGGCGACGCTTGCGAAAATCGGCCATGCCGCGGGGACGACCGCCGCCCGGCTGCGCGAGGCGATCGAAGCGACCGGCATTTCGCCGGATCGTTTCGCCGAGGCGCCCAAGCTGACCAAGGCCGGCGTCGGCGGCCCCTATATCCCGCTGACCGCCGACGCCAATGCGCCGGCTTTCGACAAGGAGGTCGCCAAGGTGGAGCGCACGATCCTCGCCGAGGACCATTTGCGCGCCGTCGTGCCCTTCATGCCGCTGCGCCGGCCGCTTTTCGGCGAGGCCGGCGTCTCCTCGCCGTTCGGCTATCGGCCGGACCCATTCCTCGGCCGCCCCGCTCTGCATCCCGGCATCGACCTGGTCCAGGAATACGGCGCCGAGGTCAAATCGACGGGCGCCGGCCGCGTCACCCATGCCGGGCCGATGGGCGGCTATGGCAACATGGTCGAGATCGACCACGGCAATGGCCTGACGACGCGCTACGGCCATCTCTCCGAAGTGCTGGTCGAAGAAGGCCAGCAGGTCAAAGCCAACGAAGTCGTCGGCCGGATCGGCTCGACCGGCCGCTCCACCGGCCCGCATCTCCACTACGAAGTGCGCATCGACGGCGAGCCGGTCGACCCGGCGCGGTTCCTGAAGGCAGGCGGATTGTTGCTCGCCTCGGAATGATCCTTCCCCGTTTTCGAAGGGATCGTACCTTGGGTGTCGGATCGCCAGCGCCGGCGGCGCCACGCCGGGGATCTGCGTTGGTGCTTATGATGAGGAAATTTCAAAATCATCAGCCGCCGGAGCCCCCTCCACCGCGCTGACGCGCGGTCCCCCTCCCCCGTCTGCGACGGGGGAGGATAACGTACCTTGCGGCGGAATCATCCGCCCCCGCGAAGCGGTGGAGGGGGACCGCCCGAAGGGCGGTGGAGGGGGCTTCGGCCCATCAGGATAATCCCCAACCGCCGCGGCCCCCTCCACCATGCTTCGCATGGTCCCCTCCCCCGTCTGCGACGGGAGGATCGTACCTACCCTTTCAACTGCGCAAGAATCCCGGCGATGTCGCCCATGCCCCAATGCTCGGCGATGAGGCCGCGCTCGACGCGAAATATGTCGCAGGAGGTGAAGCGCAGCCTCTTGCCGGTCGGCGGGACGCCGAGATAGACGCCCTGATGCGTGCCCTCGTAGACGAAGCTTGCCGCGACCTTGTCGCCCGAGGCGAGGCTGGTCTCGACGCCGACTTTCAGGTCCGGCAGGCCGGCGAGCCGGGCGGCGAAGAAGGCGACCGTGCCCTTCTTGGCCGGCGCGCCAGGCGTCGGCGGCGGCGCGGCGGCGCTTCGCTGATGGTTGATATAGTCGTCGGCGAATAAGGCGGCGAAGCGCGCCATATCATGCGCGCTCAGCGCCTCAGCGAAGCGCGCGGGAATGTCGCCGGCCTCGGCCGAGGCCGGCTTCGTCAGGGACGGAAGCGCCGCCGCGCCGGCAAGCGCGCCGATCAGGCGCCGTCTATCCATCGGATGCGCTCCCTTCAATTCTGCCTGCGCTTCGGGGAAAATCAACGAGAGACTTCCCTCGCCTCAATCCTGAACAGGATCAGAGCGAAACCGCTCGGCGTCAATGTTTTGTTGAGGCCGGCGATCCATAAATCTCGCCAACCTCTTGAAAGATTTGAGCAACCCCGGCGGGGAAACAGAAAGGGCCGGAACGCCTTGGCGCTCCGGCCCTTCCCCTTCGAGGCAATTCATGTCCTCGGAAAACTCAAGCTTGAATCGAATTCGTTTAAAATTCGTAAATGGCGCTCGCTCTCTCCGCGCTTACGGTCCGCCTCGCCGCTTGCGTATGTCGATAACGTAAGCCGCGATGGTTCGGGTCGCCGTGGCGTTCCTCACAATCCGGTTACGCCGCGCGCCTCAAGCTACGCCGAAACGCTCAGAAAGCCACGGAAGCGGTGGGCGTAAGCCGTTGGAGGGAGCGGCAAGCGTTCCCCGCCCGGCTCCCCTCTGAAAATCGGGAAGCTCGCCTGTTGCGAGTCGGCAACGACGAACGCCAAAATGCCGACGACGGACAACCGGAGATTGTCATCTTGGTTTGGCCGACTAATATTTCGGTTAAAGAAAATTAACAAAAGCGAGGAAGCCCGCACCTCCAGCACGGCAAACGAGAATGACTTTATCGACGGCGCGACGCGCCGTCGTCATGACGCGTGGGTTGAAGGGGTTCAGATGAGGGACGGATCAGCGGCGCCGCGGGCCGGCTTGGTCGGATTTGCAG
>DATGLU010000726.1:0-2332 GCA_035294045.1 Roseiarcus sp.
GCTGCGGAGCCAGAGCCGGAAGCGATCGAGATAGAGGTAGATCACCGGAGTCGTGTACAGCGTCAGCATCTGGCTGACGATCAGGCCGCCGACGATGCTGATGCCGAGCGGATGGCGCAGCTCCGAGCCGGTGCCGGTGCCGATCATCAGCGGCAGCGCGCCGAGCAGCGCCGACATGGTGGTCATCAGGATCGGGCGGAAGCGCAGCAGGCACGCCTGGTAGATCGAGTCGCGCGTCGAGAGCCCGCCGCGCTCCGCCTCGATCGCGAAGTCGATCATCATGATCGCGTTCTTCTTGACGATGCCGATGAGCAGGATGATCCCGATCAACGCGATGATTGAAAACTCGGTCTTGAACGCGAGCAGCGCCAGCAGCGCGCCGACGCCCGCGGAGGGCAATGTCGACAAGATCGTAATCGGGTGGACCAGGCTCTCGTAGAGCACGCCGAGCACGATGTAGACCGTCACCAGCGCCGCGAGGATCAACAGCGGCTCGCTCGCCAGGCTGTCGCGGAAGGCTTGCGCGGTCCCCTGGAAGTCGGCGTGGACGCTCGCGGGGAGTCCGATCTCGCGCTCGGCGCGGTGGATCGCGTCGACCGCTTCGCCGAGCGCGGTCCCCTCGGCGACGTTGAACGACAAGGTGACCGAAGGAAATTGACCCTGGTGATTGATCGATAAAGCGGTCGATGAGACGGCCATCTTGGTAAAGGTGGAGAGCGGGATTGCGCCGCCATTGGGAGATCGTACGTAGAGTCGGCCGATCGCCGCCGGGTCCTGCTGCATGTCGGGCTTCACTTCGAGCACCACGCGATATTGATTGAGCTGGGTGAACAGCGTCGCCACCTGGCGCTGGCCGAAGGCGTCGTAGAGCGTGTCGTCGATCACCTGCGGCTGCAGCCCGAGGCGCGCGGCGGTGTCGCGATCGATCGTCACGTCCAACTGCAGTCCATTGGTCTGTTGATCGCTGGCGACGTCCTTCAATTGAGGGACCTTGGAGAGCTTCTGCAGCATGCGCGGCGCCCAGTGGTTGAGCTCGTTCAGATCCGCGTCCTGCAGCGTGTACTGGTACTGCGTTCGCGTGAATCGGCCGCCGATGCGGATGTCCTGCGACGACTGCAGGAACAGCCGGATGCCGGGCACGCGCTCGAGCTTGGGACGCAGTCGGGCGATGATCTCGTCGGCGCTCACCTTGCGCTGCGCGAGCGGCTTGAGCTCGATGAACATCGTTCCGGTGTTGCCCGAGCCGCCGGGACCGCCGCCGATGAACGAGACGAAGTGATGGACCGCGGGGTCCTTCATCACGACCGCATTGAGCGCCTCCTGCCGATCGCGCATCGCCGCGAACGAGATGTCCTGCGGCGCGTCGGAGAAGCCCATCAGTTGGCCGGTGTCCTGCTGGGGAAAGAGCCCCTTGGGAATGACGATGTATAGATACACCGTCAAGGCGATCGTCCCGGCGGTGACCAGCAGCATCGTGAACTCGTGATCGAGCACGAAGCGGAGGCCCCGATCGTAGGCGTGCAGCAGCCCGTCGAAGAAGCGCTCGGAGGCGCGATAGAGGCGGCCGCGCCCGGTGCCTTCGCCCGCGTGCCGCGAGCGCAAGAGGCGCGAGCACATCATCGGCGTGAGCGTCAGCGAGATGAGTCCGGAGATCGCGATTGCAATCGACAGAGTCACCGCGAACTCGCGGAACAGTCGGCCGACCACGCCGCCCATCAATAGAATCGGAATGAAGACTGCCAATAGCGAAACGCTGATGGAAAGGATGGTGAAGCCGATCTGGGCGGCGCCGTCGAGGGCGGCGCGCAGCGGCGGCTCGCCCTTCTCGATCAGGCGCGCGACGTTCTCGGTGACCACGATGGCGTCGTCGACCACGAAGCCGGTCGAGATCGTCAATGCCATCAACGAGAGGTTGTCGAGGCTGTAATCGAGCAAATACATGACGCCGAAAGTGGCGACCAGGGACAAAGGAACGGCGACGCTGGGGATGCTGGTCGCCCAGCCGCTTCGCAGGAAGACGAAGACTACGAACACCACGAGACAGACGCTCAGGATCAACGTGAACTGCACGTCGGCGACGGAGGCGCGGATGGTCCTGGTGCGGTCCGAAGCGACTTCCACGTGAACCGTCGGCGGCAGCCCCGCTTCCAGCCGCGGAAGCTGCGCCTTCACCAAATTCGCGGTCTCGATCACGTTGGCATCGGGCTGACGCCAGATGCCGATGGAGATGCCGCGGGATTTTTCCACCCAGCCGATCTGCAGATTATTCTCGACGCCGGCGACCGCCGTGCCGATGTCCTTGATCCTCACCGGCGCGCCATGGCGATAGGCG
>DATGLU010000727.1:0-2449 GCA_035294045.1 Roseiarcus sp.
CGCCGGCCTTTCCGCGCCATTCGCCGCTCGCCAGATAGGCGTCGATCTCATCGCGCGACAGGCGCTTGAACCGGACCCGCGTTTCGACCAGCCGGCGGCGCGTCGCGCCGCTCGCCGTCGACAAGGCGATCGCGGTATAGACGCGGTGGGCGCGCCCGGACAGCATGCGCAGGCAGGTCGCCGCCTCGTCGACCACCTCGCATTTCGGCAAGGCGCGGCGGCCGACGCAGACGACCGTATCGGCGGCGAGGACGAGGCAGCGGCCGAGCTCGCCGCGCCCTTGCGCGACTTTGGCCGCCACCGCCGCCTTCTCGCCGGCCAGCCTTTGAACGAGCGCGCGCGGCGACTCGCCGCGGCGCGGCGTCTCGTCGAGATCGGCCGGAATGATCGCGGCGGGATCGAGGCCGATCTGCTCCAAAAGCGCGAGGCGCCGCACCGAAGCCGACGCCAGAACAAGTTTTGGGCGCTGAGCCGGCTCGCTCATGGTCTGATCTCTATGCGCTTTTGAGGAAGCGCCCTTAAGGCGGGATTATTTGAAGCGATAGGTGATCCGGCCCTTGGTCAGGTCATAGGGCGTCATCTCGACAAGCACCTTGTCGCCGGCCAGCACGCGAATCCGGTTCTTGCGCATCTTGCCCGCGGTATGGGCGATGATCTCATGATCGTTCTCAAGCTTCACGCGGAACGTCGCATTGGGCAGAAGCTCGACGACATAACCCGGAAACTCCAGCAATTCTTCTTTCGACATAGGGTCCCTTCGTGATCGCGCCGGCGCCCGCGGTTGCGGACGAAACACGGCGCCCGGCGAGCGCGGCCCGCCCTAAATCCCGGCGAAAACGCGGCGGACCCTATATGATTTCGCGAAAAAGAGGAAACCGGAATTCGACGGCGCGCCCCGCCCGCTCAGCGAGGGTTTTTATCGCCCCGGCGCAAGCGCTCGTAGCGCCGGATGCTGAACGGTATGGCGGCGAGATAGGCGATCGTCATCGCCGCCAGCGTCTCCATCGGAAAATTGGCGAGAAGCAATATTGCCGCGGCCAGCGCGAACAGGACGACGGCGACATATTCGCGCGGCACCCGGCCGATCGACTTTCCCGAAAAATGGGGCACGCGGCTCGCCATCAACAGCGCGATGATCAGCACATAGGCGATCTCGACCGGCGCCATGGCCGGCGATAGCGGCGCTTGCAGCACGGAGAGGTGAAGATAGACCGGCAGAAGGCCGACGATCGCGCCGGCCGGCGCGGGCATGCCGACGAAGAACGAGCCTTGCCAGGCCGGCCGATCAGGGTCGTCGAGCATCACATTGAAGCGGGCGAGGCGTAGCGCGCAGGCGATGGCGAAGATCAGCGCAGCGAACCAACCGAGGCTCCGCATCTGATTGAGCCCGAACACATAGAGGAGCAAAGCCGGCGCGACGCCGAAATCGACGAAATCGGCGAGCGAATCGAGCTCGGCGCCGAATCGCGACGTTCCCTTCAAGGCGCGGGCGATGCGGCCGTCAAGCCCATCGAGCACGGCGGCGATCGCGATCGCCATCACCGCCCATTCGATCCGATTTTCGAGCGAGAAGCGGATCGCGGTCAGACCGAGGCAAAGCGCCAGCAGCGTCACCAGATTGGGGATCAGCAAGCGGAGCGGCACGCCGCGAAAGCGACGCTGCGGCCCGAGCGGCGGCGCGCCTCTCAAAGGCGTGTGGCCGGAACCGCTTGGAGAGGAGGCGTCCATTTCGTCAACTCTGACGGAAAGTCCGGAGCGGTTCGAGAAGCTTCGTATCGGCGATGACCGTCTCGCCGGCGACGGCGCGGGAATCGACGCCGACCAGGACTTGCGCGCCGTCCGGCAGATAGACGTCGACGCGCGAGCCGAAACGGATCAGGCCGAAACGGTCGCCGGCGCTCAGCGTCGCGCCCTCGTTGACGAAGCAGACGATGCGGCGCGCCACCAGGCCGGCGATCTGAACCACGCCGAACACGCCGGATTGCGCCTCGATGACCAGGCCATTGCGCTCATTGTCCTCGCTCGCTTTGTCGAGATCGGCGTTGAGGAAGAGACCGGGCTTATACGCAACGCGCGTCACCCGCCCGGCGACCGGCGCCCGATTCACGTGGCAATCGAAGACCGACATGAAGATCGACACGCGCTGGCGCGGCCGGTCGCCGAGCCCGAGCTCCGGCGGCGGCGAAGCTGTTCCGACAAAGCTGACCAAGCCGTCGGCCGGCGCGACAACCAGGCCGTCCCGCCAGGGCGTCACGCGCTGCGGATCGCGGAAGAAATAGGCGCACCAGAGCGTCAAGACCGCCGCGATCCAGCCGAGCGGCGTCCATAGCCAATCGAGCGCGATCGTCGCCACGAAAAAGGCGGCAATGAAGATGTAGCCTTCGGGGTGAATCGGCGCGAATTGCCGGCGAATCGAAGCAAGAACGGACATCAGGGCCTATTGTCGGAA
>DATGLU010000728.1:0-4637 GCA_035294045.1 Roseiarcus sp.
GGCTTCGTCGCATTGGTCGCCTCGCTCTTCTGGTCGACGATCACGGCCGTATTGAAGCCGAGATGGTACAACGCGAGAAAGCTCGGCTCCTTGAAGGTGATCGACACCGTCGTCAGGTCTGGCGTATCGATCTTGTCGATCGAAGCGAAGAACGGCTTATCCTTATTCGTCGAATCCTTCGCCGCCGCGCGTTCGAAGGAGAACTTCACGTCTTTCGAGCTGAAAGATTCGCCATCCTGGAACTTCACGCCTGACTTCAGCTTGAATGTGATTGTCTTGAGGTCCGGCGAAAGCGTCCAACTGTCGGCCAGTAAAGGGGTCACTGAGAAGTCTTCGTTGATCTTCACCAGACCTTCAAAAATATTGTAATGGGTGATTTCGCCGATCGCCGCGGCGGCGCCGGTCGTCGGATCGAGGCCGGGCGGCTCAAGCGCCATGCCGATGGTGACGCTGTCCTTTGGCGCGGCGAAAGCCGCCGAGGCGAATAATGCGGCGCCCGCCGCGATGATGAGACGAAACGACTTACGCATCGGATCTCCTAAAGCCCCGCATCTTTTCTAAAAAAAAACAGAGCGAGCGGCTTGAGGCCGAATCGTCGTCATTGCGAGGAGCGAAGCGACGAAGCAATCCAGGAGCCTCGGCGGTTCCTGGATTGCTTCGCTTCGCTCGCAATGACGGTTGAGGTCCCACGCCAAGCCATCGCGCGCCGTCTATAGCAATCCCAGGGCGCGCTCGCCGTCAAGCGCCACGGCCGCGCTTGGCGCCCGCGGCCAGCGCGGGCGGATGGCGGTAGGCCGCGGTCGACGACCGCGGCGACAAGGCGCGGCGGCATTGTAGCCGCAGTCGCTGACCGCGGCAGCGCGCGGGCGGATGGCCGCGGTCGACGACCGCGGCTACAGAAAAGAAAACCGCGGCGCCGGAACACGGCGCCGCGGCAAGCAAACGACAGAACGGATCGCTCAGGCGGTCGGGCCTTGCTCCGGCCCTTTGCGGCGCTCGTTCATGAACCGCTCGAACTCTTCGCGGTCTTTCGCGCGGCGAATGTTTTCGACAAAGGCGGCGAATTCCTTCTGCGCCTCGTCAAGCTTTCGGCGTTCCTCTTCGAGCCTTTGGATTTCGGCGGCGCGCCATTCATCGAACGCCATATTGCCCGTGGCGCGCCACGAGGGGCGCGCCGCCCAGGGACCGGCGGAGAAGGCGCTGCGCGCCTCGCGCCACTTTTCCTGCGCCGCGGTCCCGAGATCGCCGGCATAGCCCGATTTGCGCTGCCAAACCTTGAAGCCGAGAATGGCCAAGCCGATCGGCCAGAAGACGATGAATCCGAGGACCATCGCCAGGAGCTCGATCGGCGTCCAGCGCGCGAAGCCGCAGCGATGGCCGCGCCACGAGGCCCATTCCTGGGAAGAACCAGAACCGCCGGCGGCGGCGCCGTAAGCCGTGCTCATCAAGAGCCTCCCGTAAGACGCCGCTTCCGCCTTCGCGCGCCACGCGCGGAGCGAACGACGGCAAACCAACGCAGGGACAGATTTGGTCCAATTCTGGCGCCCGCAAGGGGCCGGCGCGAATATTTTTCGGAGTGGTTCATTTGTCATTCCCGCGCAAGCGGGAATCCAGGCTGCGCCAGCTTTCAAGGCGCGGAGGCTCCCTGGATTCCCGCTTTCGCGGGAATGACAGCTATTCCAAAGGGAAATGGCACGCCGCTTGGCGCCCGTCGGCGAGCGGGCGCAGCATGGGCGTCTCGGCGCGGCAGCGCTCCTGCGCGAAGAGGCAGCGCTCGGCATAGGCGCAGCCAGCACTCGGCGCCGGGCCCGAAGGCGCCTCGGGCGCCGCGGCGGGCGGGCGCTCGGTTTTCAGCTTGGGCGCGGCGTCGAGCAGCGCGCGGGTATAGGGATGAGCCGGCGCGGCGAGCAGCTTCTCCGTCGGCCCGGTCTCGACGAAGCGGCCGCGATAGATGACGGCGATCTCCTCGCAGACATGCTCGACCACGGCGAGATCGTGGCTGATCAAAAGATAGGTGACGCCGGCGCTCTGCTGCAAATCCATCATCAGGTTGAGCACTTGCGCCTGCACCGAAACGTCGAGCGCCGAGACCGGCTCGTCGGCGACGACCAGTTTCGGCCGGGTGATCAGCGCCCGCGCGATGGCGATGCGCTGGCGCTGCCCGCCGGAAAATTCGTGCGGATATTTCCTGCCGTCGGCGGCGCTGAGGCCGACCGCCTCGAGCGATTCGGCGACGCGCTTGGCGCCCTCGCTGCGCGATACGCCGTCGAGCACGGCGAGCGGCTCGGCGATGATCCGCGCCACTTTCTGGCGCGGATCGAGCGAGCCGTACGGGTCTTGAAAGATCATCTGCATATGCGCGCGCAAGGCGCGCAATTCGCGGCGCGAAGTCTTGCCGAGCGGCTGGCCGATCAGCCGGGCTTCGCCGGAGGTCGGCTTTTCGAGCGCGATGGCGCAGCGCGCCAAAGTCGATTTGCCGGAGCCCGATTCGCCGACAATGCCGAAGGAGCGGCCCGCCGCGATGGCGAGGCTGACGCCGTCGACGGCGCGAAGCAGCTTTTTCGGCCCGAACGGCCTTTCGCTCGCCAGACGGTACGTCTTGGCGAGGTCGATCAATTGGAGCAGCGGCTCGCTCACGCCACTTTCTCCGCTTCGTCGAGACGGATGCAGCGCGCGATGCGGCCGCTCCCGACCGGAAAGGGCGGCGGCGGCGCGGCCGAGCAGGCGGCGATGGTCAGCGGACAGCGGCCGGCGAAGGGGCAGCCTTTCGGCATCTCTCCGGCCGCCGGCGCCGAGCCCGGAATGACTCGCAGCCTTTGGCCGCGCGTTCCGCCGAGCCGCGGCCGCGCCTGCAGCAAGGCGCGGGTATAGGGATGGGCCGGCCGCTCCAGCACGTCGGCCGTCGCGCCGCTCTCCATGACCATGCCGCCATACATGACGACGACGCGCTGGCAATTCTGCGCGATCACCGCGAGGTCGTGGCTGACCAGGATCATCGCCATGTCGGTTTGCTCGCGCAAGTCGGCGAGCAGCGAGAGGATTTGCGCCTGCACGGTCACGTCGAGCGCGGTGGTCGGCTCGTCGGCGATGACCAGCTTGGGGCCGCAGCTCAGCGCCATCGCGATCATCGCGCGCTGGCGCTGGCCGCCGGAAAGCTGATGAGGATAGGCGCGGGCGCGCCGCGCCGGGTCGGGCAGGCCGACCCGCGCCAGCAATTTCGCCGCCTCCCGCATCGCCGCGCCGCGCCTGAGGCCGCGATGCAGGACCAGCGGCTCGGCGATTTGCCGGCCGATCGTCTGCAACGGATTGAGCGCCGTCATCGGCTCCTGGAAGATCATCGCGATGCGGTCGCCGCGCAAGCGCCGCCACGCGGCTTCGTCGATCCGGGTCAAATCCTCTCCGTCGAAGCGGACCATGCCGGAAATCGCCGCGCCCTCGGGCGAGAGGCCCATCAAGGCGAGAGCGGTCATCGTCTTGCCCGAGCCCGATTCGCCGACGACGCCGAGCGTCTCGCCGCGTTCGAGGCTGAACGAGACGTCGCGGACGATGCGGCGCGGGCCGTCCGGCGTCGGCAGGTCGATGTTGAGGCCGGCAATGTCGAGCAGCGCCGTCATCGCCTCGCCCTCAGGCGCGGATCGAGCAGGTCGCGCAAGCCGTCGCCGAGAAGATTGAGGCCGAGCACCGCGACGACGATGGCGAGGCCGGGAAAGATGGCGAGCCGCGGCGCTTGGTACATCAGATTCTGCGCTTCGCTCAGCATGCGGCCCCACGAGGTCTGCGGCGGCTGCGCACCGAGGCCGAGATAGGAAAGCGCCGCCTCGGCGAGGACCGCGATGGCGAACTGGATCGTCGCCTGGACGATCAGGATCGGCGCGACATTCGGCAGAACGTGCTCGACGGCGATGGCGATCGGCCCTTTGCCGGCGGCGCGCGCGGCGAGGATATATTCGCGCGACAGAACCGTGTTGGCCGAGGCGCGAGTCACTCGCGCGAAAAGCGGCACGTTGAAAATGCCGATCGCGATGATCGCGTTGACGACGCCGGCGCCGAATGTCGCGGTCAGCATGATCGCCATCAACAGCGCCGGGAAGGCGAAGGCGAAATCGCTGAACCGCATGACGATGTCTTCGACCAGGCCCTTGACCGAGGCGGCGAAAAGGCCGAGCGCGACGCCGAAGACGAGGCCGATGCCGACCGCGATCACGCCGACCAGGATCGAGATGCGGGCGCCGGCGAGAAGCTCGGAGGCGACGTCGCGGCCGAGCGAGTCGGTGCCGAGCCAATGCTGCGCCGACGGCGTCAGCAATTTATGCGGCACGTCGATCGCGGCGGGCGGATAGGGCGTCCAGACGAGCGACAGGGCGGCCGCGCAGGCGACGAGCAGCACCAGGGCCGCGCCGATCAGGAAGCTCGGATTGCGCCGGGCGCGGAAAAGGAAACCATCCTTGCTCATAGAGCGCGCCGCCTGAGCCGCGGATCGATCGCCGCGCAGGCGACATCGACGATGAAATTGACGACGATGACGATGGCGGCGAGCAGCAGGACGCAATCCTCGACGACGAGAATGTCGCGATTGGCGATCGCCTGGAAGATCAACTGGCCGATGCCGGGCAGGACGAAGACGTTCTCGACGATGA
>DATGLU010000729.1:0-4212 GCA_035294045.1 Roseiarcus sp.
AGCACCGCGCTCATGCGCCTTCGCTTTCCATCGAAGCCTTGAGCGCGGCGCGCGCCGCCGAGGCGGCTTTGGTCCGGCGGCGGACGATGAAGCGGTCGGCAATGCCGACAAGCCCGGTCGGCGAATAGATCAGCAGCGCCATGACCAGCAGCGCATAGAGGAGGAGATAGTAGCGATCGAGAAAGCGCAGCCAGTCGGGCAGCAGGACCGCGATCGTCGCGCCGACAAACGGACCGATGAAATAGCCGGCGCCGCCGACAATCACCATCATCAGGAGGTCGAAGGAGAGAGTCAGCGCGAAAGCCGGCGGCTCGACTAGGCCGACCAGCGGCGCGTAAAGCGCGCCGGCAAGGCCGCCCAGCGCCGAGCCGATGGCAAAAGCCATCAGGATGTAACGCCGCGTATCGACGCCGAGCGACATCGCCCGGATCGGATTCTCGCGCAAGGCGATGAAGGCGCGTCCCCAAGGCGAGCGCACCAGGCCGAGCGCCGCCAGCGTGACCAAGGCGAGGACGAAGAGACAAAAATAGTAGTAGCGCAGATGCGGCGCCAGCGAGAAGCCGAACAGTGACGGCCGCGGCACGCTGTCGATCCCTTCCGTGCCGCCGGTCAGCCAGGATTCGTTGCGAAAGACCAGGAAGGCGAGGGTCGAGAAAGCCAGCGTGACGAAGGCGAGATAGTGATGCTGCACGCGCAGGGCGGGATAGCCGAGCAGCCAGCCGATTGCGAAGCAGAGAACCAGCGCTAGCGCGATCGCGGCGATCAGCGGCCAGCCATGCGTGGTGAGGATCGCCGCCGAATAGGCGCCGATCCCGACAAAGGCGCCTTGAGCGAGCGACACCTGGCCGGCATAGCCGAGGGTGAGATTGAGGCCGATCGCGGCGATCGTCATCACCGCCCATTGGCTCGATATGTAGAGGCCGTAGCGGTGGAAGGTCAGCGGCGCGAAAATCAGGAACAGGGCGACGCTCGCGACCGCCACGGAGAAGAGCAGATTGCGCGGCTTGGCCGTCATACGGTGCGCTCTTCCGCCCGTCCGAGCAGGCCGTTCGGCCGGAACAGGATGATGACGATGAGCAGCAGCATCGGGATCGCGCCGCGATATTGCGTCGAGATATAGGCCGCCGCGAGATTGTCGAGGACGCCGAGCAGCAGGCCGCCGACGATCGCGCCGCGCATCTGATTGAAGCCGCCGACGATCGCGGCGACGAAAGCGGCGAGGCCGAGCGTCTCGCCATTGGTGAATTTGGCGAGATAGATCGGCGTGATCAGCAGCGAAGCGAGCGCGACCAGCGCGCCGTTGATCAGGAACGTATAGAGGATCATCCGCTCCACCGGCACGCCGAGAATGCGCGCGGCGAGCGGGTTCTGCGCCGCCGCCTGCATCTGCCGGCCGAGCAGCGTCCGGTTCATGAGGAGCTGCAAGGCGAGCATCGCGGCGATCGCGACGACGAGCACGGCGATGTTCTGCCAGGAGACGGTGACGCCGAGAATGTGGAGATCGACATCCGGCGCCAGGGAGGGAAAGGGCGAGGCCTCCGCGGAGTAGAAGGTCTTGACCGATTCCTTCAGGAAGGTCGACAGCGCCATGGTCGCGATGGCGAGCGGCAAGACGCCGTGCTGCAGCATCGGATCGACCAGCAGCTTCTTGAACGCCAAGCCGAGAATCGCCGTCGAGAGCGCAAAGCCGATCAGGATCGCCGCCCAGAACGGCAGATGGAAATTCATCGCCGCCAGCATGAAGAAGGCCGGCAGCATGACGAACTCGCCCTGCGCGAAATTGATCGTCTGCGAGGTCTGCCAGAGAAGCGTGAAGCCGATCGCGACCAGCGCATAAAGCGCGCCGGTGGCGAGCCCCGCAATCACCAGCGCGACGAGATTAGCCATGGCGGTCTTGCCTGAACGTGGGAGGCGAGCGCGATCCCTTGATCCGCTTCACGCAGTGTCCTTTGTAGCCGCGGTCGCCGACCGCGGCCACGGCGCGGCGGCTCACCCTCATCCGGCCCTTCGGGCCGCCTTCTCCCGCAAGCGGAAGAAGGGTTCGCCCAGCGCTCTGTCTTATCCTCCGGCGCCGATGAAGAGCGCGACGCGCCCCCTCTCCCGCTGGCGAGAGAGGGTTGGGGTGAGGGCGAGCCGCAGCGCATGTAATTTCCCAGCGCGGCTCAATTCTTCAGCTTCGGCAGGACTTCGGTGATCACCTGCTTGCCGTTGACCACCTTGCCGAGGAAGCTTTCGCGGTCGAGGTCGCCGTTGTCGTCGATCGTCACGTCCATCAGGATGTTCGGCTCCATCGCGGTGGTGATGGTCAGGCCGTGCAAGGCGGCGGCGAGGCCTTTCGAATCGAGCTTGCCCATCTTCTCGGTCGCCGCCTTGATCATATAGACGCCAAGATAGCCTTTGATGCCGTTATGGTCCGGCACGTAATGGTATTTGGCGAAGAACCTCTTGCCATAGGCCTGCAGCGCCGGCACCGGCGCGTCGACGGTCAGGCCGACATGGCCGATCGCGCCATTGGCGGCGTCGCCGGCGAGCTCGATCACCTTCTGCCCGATCAGCGTCGTCTCGCCGACCAGCGGCGCCTTGACGTCGGCCTTGCGCAGCTCCTTCAGCATGCGCGCGCTCTCCTCCTCGTTGAGATAAATGAAGGCGACGTCCGGATTGGCGTTCTTCACCTTGAGGGCGTCGGCGGCGAAATCGGCCTGGCCCGCTTCGGTCGAATCGTCGAGCACGACCTTGACCCCGCGCGCGGCGAACTCCTTCAGGATCATGTCATGGCCGCCGCGGCCGAAATCGTTGTTCACATAGACGACTGCCGCGGTCTTCGCTTTCAAATTCTCGGCGATGTATTTGGCGATTTTCGGCATGCTCGATTGCTGGCCGAACGAGGTGCGGAAGACGTATTTGTTGCCCATCCGCGTCAGATCGGCGGCTTCGCCGCCCATGATCTCGGCGATCCCGGCTTCCGCCGCCAGGGGCTCGCAGACCTTAACCGAGCCGGAATAGCCCGGGCCGAGCAGCGCATAGGGCTCGCTGTCGAGCGCCTTCTGCACCTGCGCCTTGGCGATGCCGGCGTTGGACTGCGAATCGGCATGGGTGACGACGACTTTCGCGCCCAAGATTCCGCCATGGGCGTTGATCTCCTCCACGGCGAGATCGATGCCGTTCTTCCAATTCGTGCCGACCGTCGCGCCGGAGCCGGAGAGTTCGGCCACGTCGGCGAGGTTGATCGTCTCCGCCGCCTGCGCGGCGGCGCCGGCCGCAAGGAGGCCCGCCAGAAACGCGATGCCGAAAGACGCCGAACGCTTGATCATCCCTTCCTCCCTGACGCGGCGGTCAAGGTCGCCGCTTAATATATGACAAATGACGCGCGGCTTTGGCTCAAGTCAACGCGGCTTCCCGTCGCTTGATGACCTCGTCGAACGCCCGCTCCAACACCGCGCGGCTCGCGATCCGGCCGGTGAAAATCTCGAACGCGTCGATCGCTTGATCGACCGCCAGTTCGCGGCCGGTCATCGTCGTCGCGCCCTTGTCCCGCGCCGCCGAAAGGAGCGGCGTCCAGAGCGGCTGATAGACGGCGTCGGCGACCCAGAGATCGCGGCGTAGCAAGGCAAGCGGGACGGGGGAATCGCGGCTCGGCAGCATGCCGACCGCGCTGGCGTTGACGAGGCCGGCGGCGCCGTCCAAAGCCTCCGCGGCCCCGGCGCAAGCGCGCGCGGCGCCGAGCGTCTCGGCGAGCGTTGCGGCCTTGCCGGGGACCGGGTCGACGATACGGATGTCGCCGGCGCCCGCCTCGGCGAGGGCGACGCCGATCGCCTTGCCGACGCCGCCGGCGCCGATCAGGGCGATCCGCTGGCCCTCGATGTCGCCGATGACGCGCTTCAACGCCCGGGCGAAGCCGCTGCAATCGGTGTTGAAGCCGATCAGCCGTTCGCCGCGCACGGCGATCAGGTTGACCGCGCCGACCTTGGCCGCAGAAGGCACAAGCTCGTCGAGCAAAGGTACGACCGCCTCTTTATAAGGATAGGTCACGTTGACGCCGGCGAATTTCAGCGCGGCGAGGCCGTCGAGCATCACGCGTAGGCGCCGCGCATCCGCGCCGGCGACCTCAATGAGGTGATAGAAGCAGCGCAAGCCGAGCGCGGCGGCCGCCGCCTCGTGCATGGCGGGCGAGGCGGAGTGGGCGATCGGCGCGCCGATCAGGCCGAGCAGGAC
>DATGLU010000730.1:0-8124 GCA_035294045.1 Roseiarcus sp.
AAGCGAAGCGACCAAGCAATCCAGGAGCCGGCGAGACTCCTGGATTGCTTCGCTGCGCTCGCAATGACGATAAGCGCTAAAG
Source organism: Roseiarcus sp. (assembly GCA_035294045.1). Classification (GTDB taxonomy): domain Bacteria; phylum Pseudomonadota; class Alphaproteobacteria; order Rhizobiales; family Beijerinckiaceae; genus Roseiarcus. Next base: position 83 of record DATGLU010000730.1, read on the forward strand.
GTCGATCGCCGCCATCGCGGGGACATGGTCGGAGGCGCGCTCCCAGCCGCGCGCGTCGCGCAGGATGTCCATGCCCTTGACTGACGAGCCGAGCTCCGTGCTGACCCAGATATGGTCCAGCCGGCGTCCCTTATTGGCCTTGGCCCAATCGGGCGAGCGATAGCTCCACCACGTGTAGAGCTTTTCGCTGTCCGGAACGAACTTCCGCAGCGCGTCGACCCATTCGCCGCTGGCCTGCGCCCGGTTGAGCTTCTCGACTTCGATCGGCGTATGGCTGACCACCGAGAGGAGCTGCTTGTGGCTCCAGACATCGTGTTCGAGCGGCGCGACGTTCAGGTCGCCGACCAGGATCGCGCGGCGGGACGCGATTTTTCCGGATCGCGTCCAGGCGTCGAGCTCGTCGAGAAACGCGAGCTTGTGCGCGAATTTCTCGTTGATCGCCGGATTGGGCTCGTCGCCGCCGGCGGGCACGTAGAAATTATGGATGTCCAGCCCGTCGGTCGCGCCCCCGCCAAGCGTGACCCGCATGTGGCGCGCGTCGCCTTTATTGCAGAAGGCGCGCTTCTCCGTCTCCTTGATCGGAATTTTCGAGACGATGGCGACGCCGTGATAGCCCTTCTGGCCGTTGATCGCGATGTGGTCGTAGCCGAGGCGATGAAATTCGCCGCTCGGAAACTCCGCGTCCCGGCACTTAGTCTCCTGCAAGCAAAGAATGTCGGGGGCGTGCTGCTTGAGATAGCGGCCGACCAGGCCGATACGCAGGCGAACCGAATTGATGTTCCAGGTGGCGATCGTGAAGCGCAAAGCCAGCTCCGCAAGGGAATGCTCCTTGCAAATCAGGCTTCTGGCGTCCTTGGCAAGGCCTTTAGCGGATTACGCACAATCGGAGCCGCTTAAGCGCCTCGGCGGCTTTCAAAGACGCCGCACGAAGCAGCGCTTCGGTTGGCGCATGTTTCCGGTTGTTTTCGCCCGTTTCTTCGACGCGGATTGCGCCGGTTTTCCGATTTCGACAGTAATATTTTTCATAACCAAAATATGACTTCCATCACATTGCCGCCACAACTTTGATCGGCTTGAGCCTCAATGGCCGCATTGCCTGCCCGTCTCTGGAAACCAGGCCCCTCCATGCTTCTTTTATTCGAGGCTGATCTTGGCCGAGATCGAGGCGAGGGGAACAAAACCGCGTTCTGAGACGTAACTTTCGTCGCCGCTATGGGCGCGCTCCGCATAGCGACAATAAATCGGAGACCAGAGGAATGAGAAAACTACTGACGGCGCTTTTAACGAGCGCGGCGATCGGGGCCGGGGTGATTGCTTCGACGACGCCGGCGGCGGCGTTCTGGCCGCTCCTGATTCCGGTGCTGATCGGCGCAGGGGCGGGCGGCGTGATCGCCGGCTCGGCGGTTGCGACGGCCTATCCGCCGCCGCCCATGACGACCACCGCGACCGGACCCAATTCCTTCCCGCCGCCGTCGGCGGCTTTCGGACCGCCCGTCGCGGCCCCGGAGCCCGGCTGCGCCTATTCCCGCCGCCTGGTGAACGGCCGGTGGAGACGCGTTGAAATCTGCGATTGACCGGCGCCGCCCGCCATTCGGCGGGCGTCGTTTTCGGCTGGGGCGTTTCCTGCAAATGGAGAGACGAACATGCTGAGACACACTGCCTATGTGGGATTGATCGCCGCCGCGCTGGCGGCGCCGCCGGCTTTCGCCGAGACGGCGGCCGGCCAGACGACCACGGACAAAATGGCGCCCGCCGCGCAAGCGACGACGCCGGCCAATCCGCCCGCCGCAAGCCAGAACGCCGCGCCTGCGCCGAAGCCTGAGACGACCACGCAGGCGAGCGCCAATCCGACTTTCATCACGCAGCAAGCCAAAGATCAGTGGCGCGCCGGCAAGCTCGTCGGCGTCGCCGTCTACGGCAAGAATCAGAAGAAGGTCGGCTCGGTCAAAGACATCTTGATGGATCATGAGGGCAACGCCCAGGCGGTCGTCATCAGCATCGGCGGCTTCCTCGGCATCGGGTCGAAGGACGTCGCGGTGCCGTTCAAGGCGATGCAGTGGCAGACCGAGGGACGGGCCGCCGCGACCAACCCGCCGCCCGCTTCGACCAGCGGAACCGGCAACGGCATGACGCCGAATCAAGGCGCGGCGCAGCCCGCTCAGGCCACTCAGAAAGAGAGCCCAGCCGATGTCGAGGCGAGTCAGGGTTACCCGGATCGCGGCGTCATCGCGATGACCGAAGCGCAACTCAAGAGCGCGCCGGATTTCCACTATGCGTCGGACAATACGGCGAACGGCTCAAACGCGCCGGCGTCCAACGGGACGAAGCAACACTGATCGTGACGAGGTAAGACGCGCCCGCGGCGCCCCTCCCTCGCCGAGGACCGTCGAGAGGCCTCCAGCGCGAAAGCGCTGGGGGCCTTGTCGCATTCAGCGCCGGGAATTCATCATCTGCTGCTGTTCGTCGATCTTGAACAAGGCCGGGTCGGGCGCGGTGGTGAGATCGACGTTGAAGAGCGTCACCACGGTTTGCAGGCCCTGCGAATCGAGCACCGTCCATTGCTTGAGCGCGAAGGTGGCGGGATCGAAGACGAGCGTGATCGTCGCCGAGCCGCCGAACGTCGCCTTGTCGAAAATGGTGATCGAGACGGCATTCGGCTCGACCGAGACATTTTGAATCTGCGTATCGCGCGAAATGTCGATATGGTCGGCGAGTAGGAATTTCAGCGGCGTCTGGCCAATGAAATAGAGGTCCTGGGTGCCGAGCTTCTGATCGCGCACCGCGACGCTGCGGCCGTCGGCGACAATGTCGAGCCGCTCCGGCGGCGCGAACTGGAAGCGCAGCTTGCCTGGTCGCTGCACATAGAGCTTGCCCTCCGAGCGCTTGCCGTCGGGCCCGATCTGAACGAAATCAGCGGTCATCACGTGCGCGCCGTCGAGATAGGCGTTGGCCCGGCGAATCGCCTCGGCGGCGCTGATCGGGGCGGCGGCCGGCGCGGCGTTGGTCGGCGATGCTGGCCGGGCCGGCGGGCGCGGCGCGGCCTTGGACGGTTTGGCCGGATGCAGATCGACCGGCCCGTCTTCCGCTTGGGCGAGGCTCAACGCCCCAGCCAGCGCCAGCGCCGGCAGGGCGATTTTCAGCAGTTTCAACGGGCGCATCATTCGCGCAACTTCTCTCCCGGCTCGCTCCGCGCGACCGCTTGTTCGCCGACAACCATTGCGCTTGACCCCGTGGGCTCGACGCCGCTTGGCCCTTTTAACGCTAGGCCGAATGACGCGCCGCCGTCGAGCCCTGCCGGAAGGGACGCTCTTACGAACGCAAGCCCGAACGCCGCAACGCTACTTTTCGACGCTCTAAGCGCTCGATGTGGCGGGATTGGGACGCCGCGCTGCTCAATCGTCCTGCTCGACCGAAAAGGCGCCGCGATCGACGCCTTCGCCGACCAGGATTTCGCGCTTGCCGGCATGATTGGCCGGGCCGACCACGCCTTCCTTCTCCATCCGCTCGACCAGCGAGGCGGCCTTGTTGTAGCCGACGGAGAGGCGGCGCTGGATATAGCTCGTCGAGCATTTTCGGTCGCGCAGCACGATGGCGACGGCGCGGTCGTAATAATCGGAGGATTCTTCCGCATCCATGGTGCCCGGCGCGAAATTGGCGCCGCCATCCTCGTCCGCCGGCGCGTCTTCCTCGGTGATCGCCGTCAGATATTCCGGCTGGCCTTGCGTCTTGAGATGCGCGACGATTTTCTCGACCTCGCTGTCCGAGACGAACGGCCCGTGCACGCGCGAGATGCGGCCGCCGCCGGCCATGTAGAGCATGTCGCCCTGGCCGAGCAGTTGCTCGGCGCCCTGCTCGCCGAGAATCGTGCGGCTGTCGATCTTGGACGTGACCTGGAAGGAGATGCGGGTCGGGAAATTCGCCTTGATCGTGCCGGTGATGACGTCGACCGAGGGCCGCTGCGTCGCCATGATCAGATGGATGCCAGCGGCGCGCGCCATTTGCGCCAGGCGCTGGATCGCCCCTTCGATGTCCTTGCCGGCGACCATCATCAGGTCGGCCATCTCGTCGACGATGACGACGATGTAGGGTAGGACCGAAAGGTCCATCTGCTCCTGTTCGTAGATCGCCTCGCCGGTCTCGCGGTCGAAGCCGGTTTGGACGATGCGGGTGATCGCCTCGCCTTTCTCCACGGCCTCGGCGACGCGGGCGTTGAAGCCGTCGATGTTGCGCACGCCGAGCTTCGACATTTTCTTGTAGCGGTCCTCCATTTCGCGCACCGCCCATTTGAGCGCGACGACCGCTTTCTTCGGATCGGTGACGACCGGCGTCAGCAAATGCGGGATGCCGTCATAGACCGAAAGCTCGAGCATTTTCGGATCGACCATGATCAGCCGGCACTGATCGGGCGTGAGACGGTAGAGGAGCGACAGGACCATCGTGTTGATCGCGACCGACTTGCCCGAACCGGTCGTGCCCGCGACGAGCAGATGCGGCATGCGGGCGAGATCGACGATCACCGGCTCGCCGCCGATCGTCTTGCCGAGCGCTATGGCGAGGCGATGCTTGGTCTTCTCGAAATCCTGGCTGGCGAGCAGCTCGCGCAGATAGACCGTCTCGCGCCGCTGGTTCGGCAATTCGATGCCGATCGCGTTGCGGCCTTGCACCACCGCGACGCGGGCCGAGATCGCCGACATCGAGCGGGCGATGTCGTCGGCGAGGCCGATGACGCGCGAGGATTTGATGCCGGGCGCCGGCTCGAGCTCGTAGAGCGTGACGACCGGGCCGGGGCGGACATTGATGATCTCGCCCTTGACGCCGAAATCGTCGAGCACGCCTTCCAGCAAACGGGCGTTCTGCTCGAGCGCGTCTTCCGAGATTTTCGCGGCGACGAGCCGCTTCGGCTCGGCCAGCATGACGAGCGGCGGCAATTGGTAGGCGGCGCGGTCGAAAAAGCTCGGCTGGGCCTCGTTCTGCAAGCGCCGGCCCGGCTTGAGCGCCGCCGCCGGCGCGGCGACGCGCGAAGGCGCAGGCGGGGCGGTTTCGCTTTCGGGCGCCTCGGCGGGCGCCGGCGCGCGGCGCATCAGGCTCGGCTCGATCCGGCCGTTCGGCAAGGCGGCGCCGGGATCGTCGGTCGCCGCGAAGGATTTGGCGTTGGGATCGAGCCAGGGCGCGCGGGCGGCCGGCGGGGGCGCCGGCTTGCGGCGGCTGAAGGCGCGGCGGAGCGCGCCGCGTAGGCTCAAAACCGCATGGATCGCCGCTCCAAGCGAGATCAAGCCGAAGCCTGGCTCGCCGTCGGCGTCGTCCTCTTCGTCCTCCTGGACGGCGCGGCGCGGCGCGGCGGGCGCGGCCCGTTCGTCCGGCTCGGCCTCGGGCGCCCGCATCAGGCCATAACCGGCGGCGGCGGTGAGGGCGAGAATGGCGAAGGCGGCGCAGGCGCCGCCGAACAGGAACATGCCGAGGGTCGAGCGCGCCCCGAGCGCCCGCGCCGCATTCACCATCGCATCGCCGAGCACGCCGCCAAGGCCGGTAGGCAGCGGCCAACGGTCCGGCGCCGGCAGCATGGCGGCGAGCCCGGCGGCGGCGATCGAGCCGAGCAGCCAGAGCGCCAGCCGGATGCGCGCGCGCTCCAGCCGGCGATGGGTCAACAGGCGCCAAGCCCAAAAAGACGGCGGCGTCAGCGCGACCACGCAAGAGAGGCCGAGCGCCTGCATGGCGATGTCGGCGGCGATCGCCCCCGGCGCGCCAAGAAGATTGTGGATAGGCGTGGAAGCGGCGTGGTTGAGGCTTGGATCCTCGACGGACCAGGTGAGCAAAGCGAGCGCCAGGGCGCCGACCCCCGCCAGCACGCTCGCGCCGATCAGCTCGGCGGCGCGCCTTTTCGGCAATTCGCGAACCGAGTCGGGCAGATAATCAATGACCGAGAAACTCGTCGTTCGCATCGCGTCCGCGCCAGCCCTTTTTAAAGGCGCCGGCGCGCCGCGCCGACGGCGGACAAGCTAGGCCGGGCGAGTTAATGCCCGCCTAACCTTAATGGGCGGCAGCGCCTTCATTTGGTCGCCGTCATGTCAAGGCGCGGCCGCAGCAGCGGCGCCATGTCGGCGGCCAAGTCTTGCGCCAAGCAACCATAGCCGCGATCGCTCATATGGAAGCCGTCCTTCCACAGCATCGCGCGCAGCAACGCCGGCGATTCGGCGGCCCAGGCTTTCATCAAAGCGTAACGGGGAAAGACCGGGTCGTGATATTCGGCGCCGATCTCGTGGACCGCGCGCACGAAGCGCTCATACCGGCCCACATCCTTGATCGCAGGGAAATATTGCTGGTCGAGCAGCACCAGCGGCACGCTGGCGTCGCGCGCCATGCCGACGCCCTTCTCGACCGCGGCGCGAAACGTCGCCTCGTCTTCTCCGCGCACCGCGTCGTTAGTGCCGACCTGCCAGATGATGAGGTCCGGCTTTTCCCGTTTGAGCAAGGCTTTCAGCCGGGCCAGGGTCGCCGCGACGGTCTCGCCGCCGACGCCGGCGTTCTCGACGACCACCTTCTGTCTCAAGGCGGCGGCGAGATCGGCCTGGAGCTGGGCGGGGTACGTGAAACTCGGCGCCGATGCGCCGATCCCTTGGGTCGAGGAGGAGCCGATCGCCAGAATGTCCACCGTTCCGTCGAGGATGGCCTCGCCCTTGGCGTTGGAGGGGGCGGGGAGAACGAAGGGCGGGCGCGAGCCGGGGCAGTCGCCGTCGCCGGCTCTCGCGGAAGCGATTGGAAAAGCTAAGGCGAAGGCCGAGACGAGGCCGGCCAGGCGGTCGAAAGAGAATTTCCAGCGGGTACGAGCCGCCGCTCCGCGCTTGGCTTGTTCCATTCCAAATATCGGACGAACAGGAAAAGTCCAATGATTCCGAAGAGCGTGTATAGAGGACCGACGATCTCCGCGCCAAGCGAAAACTGCGCCTCGGCGACGCTGAGCGTCGCTTGTCCCAAGCAAGAAAGGACCGAGCCAAGCGCGAAAATGGCCAGACTATGGCGGCCGAGCTGCTGGAAGGCCTGGCCGAGGCCGCTCTTGGCCAGCGCCGCGAGGCGCGGCGTTTGCGCGATCACATAGGCCAGCATCATAAAATGGAGGAGCCGGCCGAGGCCGAGATTCTGCTTCGGCAGGTCGAGACCGCCGAAGGCCGCATCCCGCAAGCCCGGCGCGAGGCCGCCGGCGTCGGTCACCGCGGCCGCCGCGAAAGCCAAGCCGGCGATCGAGACCGCCATCACGGCCGGGGAGAAGGGAAGCGGCGCATCGCGCCACAGGATGCAGGCCACGACGCCCAGCGTGAAGATCAATTGCCAGGCGAAAGGATTGAAGAACCAGGTCCCCGGCTCGGGCCAATTCGGCAAGGCAAGGCCGAGCCGCGCCGCGACATAGATCGCGATCGAAACCCCGAGGGTCAGCAAAAGGCTCCGCCGCGCCATCGCCAGGACGACGGGCGCCCAGAGCATCAGCACCACGTACATCGGCAGGATGTTGACGTAGCCGAGCTGTTGGGTGAGCAGCGCGACGCCGACGCCCCCTTGCAAGGGCGAATGGAAGACGAAGGCGCGGCCATGAGCCTCGATCAGATCCGGCGCTTCGCAGACCGCGTAGGCGGCGGCGAAGACGACGAGGGCGGCCACGGTCACCGCGATATGGACGCCGTAAATGCGCAGCGCGCGGCTGAGGCAGCGCTGCGCCACGCCGCGCCAATCCGCCGCTTTGCGGTAATAGGCGAGCGCGACTGAAAAGCCGGACAGGAAGACGAAGGCTTCGGCGCTATCGGAGAAGCCGAAATTGCGCGGCGTGATCTTGTCGATCAGGTTTCCGGGGATGTGATCGCACAGGATGGCGATAAGGACGAAGCCCCGCCAAAAATCGACCGCTTCGACGCGATGTGTCTTTGTCGCCATATCCGACCCGATTGCCTGGCTGTGCGCCCCGCGGCTTGCCGAGCCGAACGTCATACGCATTTCTCGTGGCGGCGCATCTCTATCTTAAGCACAAACACGCGGTTGTGAAAGACTTTGAAGAG
>DATGLU010000731.1:0-5190 GCA_035294045.1 Roseiarcus sp.
AGGTCGCGTCATGCACAATGAGATTTCGCGCGGCCGCTTCCTCCTCGACCTTTTTGGGCACGCCATGAGCGCTGAAAATCGTCACCGCGCCGTCCGGAATTTCGGACAGCTCCTCGACGAAACGCGCGCCTTTCGCCTTCAGCGCGTCGACCACATGCTTGTTGTGGACGATCTCATGGCGGACGTAGATCGGCGCATCGTATTTTTCGAGCGCACGCTCGACCGTTTCAATCGCGCGCACCACGCCGGCGCAAAAGCCGCGCGGCTGCGCCAGAATGATCTGCAACGGGTCTCGCCGCCGGCGACCGATGACGTCTCGGCGCGGGCGCTGGGCGACGCCGAGCGCCTCGAAGACTTTGGCGACGATTCCGCGCGCATTGAGTCCGGCCTTGTCGTACATTGCCGCCGGATTGTCCTGCTCCAGGAACAGATCGGGCAGGACCATGGATCGGAACTTGAGGCCGCCGTCGAGACGGCCGGATTCGGCGAGGAGCTGCGCGACATGCGAGCCGAAGCCGCCGATCGAGCCTTCCTCGATCGTGATCAGAACTTCGTGGGTCTCGGCGAGCTGTAAAATTAGCGCCTCGTCCAGCGGCTTGGCGAAGCGAGCGTCCGCAACGGTGGCCGAGAGGCCGAATTTCGCCAGCTCCGCCGCGGCCTTCTGGCATTCGGCGAGGCGCGCGCCAAGCGAGAGGAGCGCGACGACGCGGCCCTCGCTGACGATCCGTCCCTTGCCGATCGGCAAAGGCCTGGGGTTCTCGGGAATGGCGACGCCCACGCCTTCGCCGCGCGGATAACGAAGCGCCGATGGACGATCGTCGATCGCCGCTGCGGTCGCCACCATCCGCGTGAGCTCGCCTTCGTCGGCCGCCGCCATGATGACGAAATTCGGCAGGCACGCGAGATAGGCGATGTCGAACGACCCGGCATGGGTTGGGCCATCCGCCCCGACCAGGCCGGCGCGATCGATGGCGAAGCGCACGGGCAGCGATTGCAGCGCTACGTCATGCACGACCTGGTCGTAGGCGCGCTGTAGGAAGGTCGAGTAGATGGCGCAGAACGGCTTGTAGCCCTCGGCCGCCAAGCCCCCGGCGAACGTTACTGCATGCTGTTCGGCGATGCCGACGTCGAACGTCCTTTCCGGGAAAGCTTTGCCGAAAATATCGAGTCCGGTTCCCGACGGCATGGCCGCTGTCACGGCGACGATGCGGGCGTCTTTTTCCGCCTCTTTCACCAAGCGCTCGCCGAAAACCTTTGTGTAGGACGGCGCGGCGGGCTTGGCCTTGACCTGCTGGCCGCTGGCGACGTCGAATCTGGCGACGCTGTGATACTTGTCGGCGGCCGCTTCCGCCGGCGCGTAGCCCTTGCCCTTCTTCGTCGCGACATGAACCAGAATGGGCCCGTTCTTGGCGTCGCGGACGGCTTTCAAGGCCGGCAGCAAGTGATCGAAATTGTGGCCGTCGACCGGCCCGACGTAAGTGAAGCCGAGCTCCTCGAAGAACGAGCCGGCGGTCCACGACCGTCGCGGCTCCGTCTCGGGCAGACCGCACGTTTTCGGCAAAGGGCGGGAAAGCTGGCGCTCGATGTCGGCAGGACTCCATGAGCGGCTGGGAGCGATGCGGGACAAATAGGCGGACAGCGCCCCGACAGGGGGCGCGATCGACATCTGGTTGTCGTTGAGGATGACGATCAGTCGGGAATCGAGCGCGCCGGCATTGTTGATCGCCTCGAAAGCCATGCCCGCCGACATCGAGCCGTCGCCGATCACCGCGATGATATGGCGGTCTTCGCCGCGCAGGTCGCGGGCGACCAGCATGCCCAAAGCGGCCGAAATCGAGGTCGCGGCGTGAGCGGCGCCGAACGGGTCGTATTCGCTCTCCGCCCGCTTGGTGAATCCGGAAAGCCCGCCGGCGGCGCGAAGACCGGCCATGCGGCTTCGGCGGCCGGTCAGGATTTTGTGCGGGTAGGCCTGGTGGCCGACATCCCAAATGAGCCGGTCTTTGGGCGTGTCGAACACGTAGTGCAGCGCGACGGTCAGCTCGACGACGCCGAGTCCAGCGCCGAGATGCCCGCCCGCCGCCGCCACGGCGCGGATCGTCTCGGCTCTCAGTTCGTCGGCTATTTGTCTAAGGTCCGCCTCGTCGTGGCGTCGCAAGTCTCTCGGGCTCTCGATGCCATCGAGCATGTGGTTTCCCTTTTTAGGAAGCGCAGCATGCGTCCAGCGAAAGACATTGACGCCCGCACACGCTCTCCCGAAGCCGCGCTGAGGGGTCCGCCTTCGTCCGAACGCAAGCCTGTCGCTTGCCTTTGACGCCCGAAACTGGTGAAAGGGCGCAAAGGTTCCAATCACCGCTCACTCGATGTGGAAGCGCGGCTGCCGGCAGAGGATTCCTTTCGGAAATTCCGATTCGGTCGACATGGACGGATTGCTCAAGCGGCTTGGTCCTGCGAGGATGCGAATCAAGACTCAAAGCGTTGAATCAACTTCGCAGGGGCGAATGAGCGGGCTTTTCTTTCTTGGCGGCGCCGATTGCGCCGTCGGCCGGGCTTGGCGTCGCCCTGATTTTGTCCGGATCAACGGCGCATAATGGCGAAAATTGGATTTTGCAGCCGAAGGGGCAGATTCGGCGAAGCCACGGCGCCCTCGGCACGAAACGAGGTTCATTGATGAATGATCGCGGCGGCGCAGGTGTTTGTCACGGGCAAATGGGGTTATCGGGGCCAAATCCATCGGCGAGCGGTCAGGCGAGGGGGAGCGTCGCGCGATTGACGCTCGGCGATCGCTGATGTCGCTGATTGTCGTAACCGGCCTCGCGGCGGAGGCGCGGATCGCTTTCGCCAGAGACGCGGCGATTATCGGCGCTGGGCGCGCCGATCGCCTTTCACAGGAAATCGAAGCGGCGGTTGCGGCCGGCGCGCGCCGCCTTTTAAGCTTTGGCGTCGCCGGGGCGCTGATCCCGCAATTGCAGCCCGGCGACCTTATCCTCGCCCATGGCGTGCGCGACGGCCAGCGCAGCCTTGCTTGCGATCCGGACTGGCGCAGCGCCATCGAGAAACGGCTCCGGCGGCGAGTTTCGCCGCGCGCCCCGGCGCCGGCCGCTCCAGAGGCCTCTTTGAAGTCCGCCCTGTTCCGCTTCGGCCGCCAGAGCGGCTGGCGTCCGGTCCTCGACGTCGCCGGGCGCTATCCCATCGCCGAAATCGCCGGCGCCGACGCCCCTGTCGCGGATGAGATCGGCAAGCGCGCGCTTTTCGCCGCGACCGGCGCGGTGGCGGTCGATATGGAATCGGTTCTGGTCGCGCGCGCGGCGCGCCGCCATGGCTTGCCCTTCGCCATTCTGCGCGTCGTCGCCGATCCGGCGCATCGCTCCTTGCCGAACGCCGCGCTGGTCGCGATGCGCCCCGACGGCGAGGTCGATGTCGGCGGCGTCTTTAGCGCCTTGAGCCGCGACCCTTGGCAGGTCACCATGCTGGCGCGCCTGGCCGTCGACGCCCGCCGCGCTTTCGCCGCGCTCGCCCGGGCCCGCGCCATGCTGGGCGCGGATTTCGCCAGTCGCGATCTCGAAGAGGCCCGCGCCGGGCGGCGCGAGGAGACGCCGGCTCGCCAGTCGCACAGCGCCGTCTTGGCTGCCTCGATCCGCAATTATGCGCACGATATGGCGTAGCGCGGCGGAAATTTGTCGAGGCGGCCTAACGTCGATCCTCCGGATCGAATGACGCAAGGCGTCGCGTTCCTCCGATAAGGGAACGCCGCGAAGCGAGCGGCGTTGAGTGCGGGAAGCGCGCCGGAGCGGCGCCCGCAACATCATTCGTTTTTGCGAGCCGCCGCAGGCGCGAAAGTCGCGTGTCTGAATGGAGGTTCCAGCATTATGCTGTTTCGCTCCTTGGCGTTGAACGGGTCATTGTGGAAAGGCGCGCTGCTGGGCGCGGCGCTTGTCGCTTCGCCCGCTTTTGCGCAGACGGGCCCCTTTGCGGATCTCCAAGGCGCTTGGGCCGGCGACGGCACGATCTCGACGAATGACGGACGCAGCGAGCGCATTCGCTGCCGCGCCAAATACTACGTTTCGCCGAGCGGGAAGGACCTCGACCAGCAGTTGCGCTGCGCCAGCCCGAGCTATCGCTTCGATGTCAATAGCGGCCTGGTCCGCGAGCCAGACGGCGCGATCGCGGGCCGATGGACCGAAACCACCCGGAACGCCAGCGGCACGGTCAGAGCGAGCGAGGATGGCGACGCCATCGTGGCGCAGATCACCGGGCCGAGTTTCACCGCCGACATGACTCTCGTCACGCGCGGCGACGGCCAACAGGTGCAGATCGTCCCGAACGGCTCCGATATCCGATCGGTGTCCGTCGATTTGCATCGCGAGTGATCGCGCCCGGCCCGTATCGGCGGATCAGGCTGGCGCTCGCCGCGTTGCTTTTCATCGGGCTTTGCCTGGGCGTCGCCGGCTGGCTCCTCTCCGCGCCGCGCCCGGCCTTCGCGGAAAACCAAGCGGCGGCGGTTGAGCAGCCCGGCGATCCGCAGCGCGGCCGCCTTGTCTTCGATGAGGGCGACTGCGCCTCCTGTCACGCTTCGCCCGGCCAAAGCGACCGGCTGCGGCTCGGCGGCGGCTTGAGGCTCGCATCGCCTTTCGGCGATTTTCGCGTCCCCAACATCTCGCCCGATCCGCAGGATGGGATCGGCCGCTGGCGTACGATCGATCTCGCCAACGCCTTGTTGAGCGGCGTCTCCCCGTCGGGCGGGCATTATTATCCGGTGTTTCCCTATACCAGCTTCGCGCATATGCGGGTCGAGGACGTACGCGACCTGATGGCGTACCTGCGCACGCTTCCGCCGGTGAAGAACCGCCCACCGCCGCATGAAATACCTTTCCCGTTCACGCTCCGCCGCGCGATCGGCCTATGGAAGCTGCTTTATTCCGACCGCTCGCCGATTCGCGACGACCCCGCTCGCGACGCGCAATGGAATCGCGGCCGCTATCTCGTCGAATCGCTCGCCCATTGCGCGGAATGCCATTCGTCGCGGAACCTGTTCAGCGCCATTCGTCCGGAGACAAAATTCGCCGGCGGCCCGGACCCTGAAGGCGTCGGCTTTGTCCCCAACATCACGCCGGCCGCGATCGGCAAATGGTCGGCCGCCGACATCGCCGCGGTTCTGACGACCGGCCATACGCCGGACCTGCGCTCTGTCGG
>DATGLU010000732.1:0-4682 GCA_035294045.1 Roseiarcus sp.
TTCGTCGCGCAGGGCGATCCTTTCGACATCGGCAAGCTCAAGGGCAAGCGGATCGCCATCATCACTTCGACCTTGGCGGTTCCGTTCGTCGCGACCATCGCGCACGGCGTCGAGGCCGCCGCCAAGGCCGCCGGCATGGAGACGTCGCTGTTCGACGGCAAAGGCGACGTGTCGGAATGGAATCGCGGCATGGCGCAGGCGGTCAGCCAGCATGCCGACGGCATCGTGACGGTGGGCGCCTCGCCCGAATTGATGAAAGGCCCGACCGCGGACGCGCTCAAGGCGCATATTCCGGTCGTCGACGCGGTGACCGCCGACAAGACCGCGCCTCTCGTGCCCGGCACGTTCTCTCATGTCAGTATTTCCTTCTATCATTCGGGCCAATTGCAGGCTGACGAGGCGATCGCCAAATCGGGCGGCAAGGCGCATGTCCTCATTCTCGGCGACAACGAGTTCCCCGGCGAGGTCTCGCGGGTCGAAGGCATGCAGAAGGAATTCTCGACCCTTTGCCCGGCTTGCACCGTCACGGTCCAGGATACCCAGGTCGGCAATCTCGGCGTCAAGCTCGGCCAGCAGACTCAGACGCTGCTGCGCCGCAGCCCGGACATCAACATGGTCCTCGTCACCTATGACGCGCAGGCGATCTATGTCGTGCCGGCGATCAAGGCGGCGAATTTCAGCAATCCGATCGAGGTGATCGGCGCCGACGCGGTTCCGAGCAATCTCGATTGGATTCGCCAGGGGAACATCCAAATCGCCGATGTCGGCGAGCCGGAAGTCTGGCTGGGCTGGGCCGCGGTGGACGAAGTCGCGCGCGGTATGCTGGGCCTGCCAAAGGTCGACGAGCAAATCCCGCTTCGGCTCTTCGTCAAGGAGAATCTGAAGGATGTCTCCAATGACGAAAACGAGCTCTTTGGCGGCGATTTCTTCGCGGAGTACAAAAAGCTGTGGCGCTTGAAATAGGTTCCGCTCCCGACTGAGCTTGTCGTATCATGACCGGCGGAGACGTCCCGCTCCTCGAGCTTCATGGTCTCGACAAGAGCTTTGCGGGCGTACGCGTCTTGAAGTCGGTCGACCTTTCCGTCCGGCGCGGCGAGGCGCATGCGCTGATCGGCCAGAACGGCTCGGGCAAGTCGACCCTGATCAAGATCCTTTCCGGCTATCACGCGCCGGACGCAGGCCGCATTGTGATGCGCGGCGCTCCGGTCCCGCTGCCGCTTCGCCCGGGCGAGGCGGCGGCGGCCGGCTTGCGCTTTCTGCACCAGGATATTGGCGTGGTCCGCACGATGACGGTGCTCGAAAACCTTCGCATCGGGCGCTTTCGCACCTCGCGCTATGGCCGCCTGCTTTGGCGCAGCGAGCGCGAGGCCGCCGAGGCCATTCTCGCGCAGCTTCAACTCGACATCGATCCTGACACGCCGGTCCGCGACCTGCCCGCTGCGGAGCGGGCGCTGATCGGCTTCGCCCGCGCGAGCCAGGAAATGGATCACGCGCGCGGCGAAGCGCTGATTCTCGATGAGCCGACGGCGTTCCTGCCCGGCCCATCGGTCGAAAAGCTGTTCGCCGCGATCCGCGAAATCACCCGCCACGGCTCGGCGGTCGTCTTCGTCAGCCATCGTCTGGACGAGGTGATGGCGATCGCCGATCGGATATCGATCCTGCGCGACGGGGCCTTGGTGGAAACGGTGGCGAAGGCGGACACCAACGAGCGAAAGCTGGTCACGGCGATGCTCGGCCGGGAAATGGACGCGCTCTATCCAGCCCGGCCGGCGGCGAGCGGCGAGCGCATGCTCAGCATCGAAGGCTTGACCGGGCGGATCGCCAGCAACGTCGCCTTCGCCGTCCGGAAAGGCGAAATCGTCGGGCTGACCGGCCTGCTCGGCATGGGCCATGACGAAGTCCCGTACCTGCTTTTCGGCGCTCAACCCCCGGCTCAAGGCTCGATTGCGATTGACGGCCGCGCGCTCGCCGAACTCACGCCGCGCAAGGCCTTCGAAGCGGGGATGGCGTTTCTTCCCGCCGACCGTCAGCGCCAAAGCGGCGTCCCCAAGGCGACGGTTCTCGAAAACGTCTCGATGACCGACGGTCGGCGTTTCGTGCGACACGGCCGGCTGCGGCGCGATCTGGAGCGGAGCGCGGTCGAAAAGGTGCTCGAACTCTTCGACGTGCGGCCGCCTGATCCGGATCGGCCGCTTGCGACGTTGAGCGGCGGCAATCAGCAAAAGGCGCTTCTGGGGAAATGGCTGCGGACCAAGCCGAAAGTGATTCTCCTGCATGAGCCGACGCAAGGCGTCGATATCGGCTCGCGAAAACAGGTGCTCCAGATCGTCGCGCAAGCCGCGGCGGCGGGCGCCGCGATTGTCGTCGCCTCGGCCGAATATGAAGAGCTCGCCCATACCTGCCATCGCGTTTTGATCTTCCGGCGTGGCCGGATCGTTCGCGAGCTGGCGGGAAGCGATCTGACCGCGGCGAGAATTGCCGAGCAGTGCTATCTGAGTTGAGGCGGCCGGCCAGCCGCTTCGTTTCGTTTGCCGTCACAGTTTCAGACGATAGGCGCGGCAAGCGGTCTCCTTGAACAAGGCGGCCTTCTCGGCGGCGGAGGCGCCGGCGCTCAAGCGCTTGAACGCGTTCCAGAGCACGGGATAGCTGACGCCCCGCTTGTCGACCGGGAAGTTGCTCTCGAACATGCACCGATTGACGCCGAAGAACTCAATGCAGGTCTCGATGTAAGGACGCCAGAGATCGGCCAACTCGGCGGACGAGGCCGGCTTCTGACGATGAGCGGAATCCAGATCAAACCCGAAAAGATGCATGGCGAGTCCGCCCAATTTGACCATGACATTGGGGCGGCGCGCGAGCTCGGCCATGTTGCGCCGCCAATGGGCGAAGACCTCTTGCCGCTTGCCGGCGTAAGCGCCGATCGCCAGAGGCGCGCCCACATGATCGAGAATGACGGTCGTCTCCGGAAATTTCCCAGCGAGATCGGCGAGCTCGGGTATTTGCGGATGGAAGAGCCAAGAATCGAAAGCGAGGCCATGAGCCGATAGGCGCGCATAGCCCTCGCGAAACGCCGCGTCGAGCAGCAGGCCTGGCGGAAAGTCCCGGCTCGACCCTTTAATGGACGGATCGGCGTCCCAAACCGACCGGCCGCGAATGCCGCGAAAGCGATCGCCGGCGGCGCGCAGATGCGCCTCGAGAACGGCGTCGACTTTGGCGCCGAGCTGAAGGTCGGCATAGCCGACTATGCCGGCGCAGACCCGCGTCGACCCATAGCCGCCGCTGGCGCTCATCGCTGCGACGCCATTCACGAACTCGGTCTCGCCCAAAGGCGCGAAGGCCGGATCGCCCCCGGCGCGATACATCGCGTCGCATTGCACGAAGACGGTCGCCTCGATCCTGTGGCCCGTCTCGATATCCGCCCTCAATTCGTCGAAGAGATACCGGGCGCCGCGATCCCACAGATGATGGTGCGGATCGACAATCGGCAGGTCGGGCTCGATAATCTCTTCGCTATACTGCTTGAGCCAGAGTTCGTCGGCGCCGAACAACGCCTGATGACGCGCGAGCGCCGGTTCCTGCTCAGCCGTCATTTTGCTTCCTCCACCAAATTTTTTTCGCCGCCGCTGTACGCTTAGGTTTCAATCGCGAGCCGGCGTAATTATGTCGGCGCATGCCTGGCTCGATCAAGCGATGCGGCGAAACCCGTTTCGCGCCGGCGCTTTAGGGCGGTCTATCCTCGAAAATTCTTCAATTGTCATGCGCTTCTTGATTCATATGCGGATAAACAACCATCCCGTCCGGCTGGACGACGGCGCCCCCCGTCAGGTGGGCCGGCTCCAAGCGGCCCTCCCCCATAATGTGGAAAACAGTCTCGCCGCGGGCGATGAGATGATCGGCGACGATGCGCCGGTGGCAGCGCCACCATACGGCTTCCGAACACATGATCGCGCACCGGCGCTTCCGCCCCTCTTCGATGAGATGCTCAAGGCCGGCGTGAAACCGCTCTGAGAGGGCATAGTCGGCGTAATTGTGGAAGCTCTCATTGGTCCAGAACGCATTGACGTCGCGCGACAGGGTTCGGACCTTTCCGCGAAGGCCGCCGAGCGCCGCCATATGTTCATAGGAAAGGCCGAACGCAGCCAGGCTTTGTGGAAGCGCGTCCGTGTTGAACTGCGGATTGGCTCTCGACCGCGGCACGGCCCTGATATCCGCCACCAACCCAATTTCGGCGCCGTTCAGCAGCCTGACAAACTCGTCGAGGCTTCGGTTGGAATGCCCGATGGTGAAGAATGGAAGGTTCACGCTTGCCTTCGCTGTAGACGCGCTTCTGGACGCTAGCGTCGCGACACGTCGCGATGTGGGGCGCCTCTGTCCCTTTGACATCGCGCGAAGGGCCCTCTTCCAGCGCCCAAGGCGACCCTATGGCCGACCATAGCGATAGTAACCTGCCGATATATCGCTGATCCTAAACGCTTTGGCCAGCTTGGCTATCCTTGCTGCCTCAGCGAGCCGAGGCGCGTAGGCATCGGGTGCCGCCGCGTCGGCGTTGGCGAAATGGTCAGGGTCCTCAAGCTTCAATGGGGCCGAGGCGCGTGCGCCTCGGATGCACGTGAGTTCGTCCTGGTTGACGCCGTCGCCGGCGAGCTTCAATGAGGCCGAGGCGTGTGCGCCTCGGATGCCGC
>DATGLU010000733.1:0-2850 GCA_035294045.1 Roseiarcus sp.
CAAGCCGCCGGATTACGGCTGGTGTGAAAGACAGCGATGACATAGGCGGCGTCGTTCGCCTCGCGAAATATGATGAGATAGGGGAAATGCCGGAGCAAGGCCCTTCGCGTCCGCCGCGAAGCCACGGGGAATTGCTTAGGATTCTCGCCAATGCGCGCCACCACGGCGCGCATCGCCTCGCGGAAATGCGGAATCGTGTGCGGGGCGTGCGCCGCGAACCAGTCAAGCGCCTCAGCAAGATCCGCCCGCGCGGCGGCGGTAAAGAGGACGCGCGGCATTCATCGACGCCGGCGAGCGAACTCGGCGTCGATATCTTCCCACGGGATCGCGGCTTGAGCGTCCGCCTCGAAAGTGCGCAAACGGCGTTCAAGCTCAGCGTCCTGAGCCGGACTCAGCCGCACGTCCTCGGCGGAAAGACTGTCCCAAAGCTCGCCAATAAGGTCGAGGCGCTCTTGCGGCGTCAGTCGCGCGATGTCGAAGGCGGAAGTCATGATGACGATTATAGTCTGCGCCGGTCCGATTCCGAAGCCCGTCAATGAACCGATGGAAAGCCAATGCCTTATTTCGCCCCCTTCGCGAACAGCTTCTGCAACTCGCCGAAGCTTCCGCCAGGGGCGAAGGCGTCGAAGACGCCTTTTTCGGCGATCTCCTTCGCCGCTCTCATGAAAGCGTCCCAGGCGACGCGGGCGAGGGCCGCGCCGACGCTGATCCGCCGGACGCCGAGATCCTCGATTTGCTTGAATGTGAGCGCCGGGCTCGAGGCGAGATAGTTGACCGGCAGCTTGCCGGCGACGCGCACCACTTCCGCGACATCCTCGGCCTTGCGCAAGCCGGGCGCATAGAGCGCGTCCGCGCCCGCCTCGGCGAAGGCGGCGAGGCGGCGCAAAGCCTCGGGCAACCCGCCTTCATGGCCGTGCAGGACGATTTCGCTGCGCGCCGTGAGAATGACTTTCGCGCCGGTCGCGTCGATCGCCGCCCGCGCCGTCTTCACCCGCGCCACGGCCTCGTCGAAATCGTAGAACGGCCGGGCCGGATCGCCGGAATAATCCTCGATCGACAGGCCGGCGACGCCGGTCTCGACGCAGAGCCGCACGCTTTCGGCCAACACGTCGCGGTTATCCGCGAAGCCGTTCTCGAAATCGGCGTTGAACGGCAGGTCGCTCGCCGCGACCAGGGTCTTGATGTGAGCAAGCGCCTCCTCGCGCCGCAAGCCGCCGTCCGGACGGCCGGCGGAGAAGGCGGCGCCGCGGCTGGTCGTCGCCAAAGCCTTGAAGCCGAGCGTCGACAGATAGATCGTGCTGCCGACATCCCACGGATTGGGCATGACGAAGCAGCCCGGCCCGCGATGCAACTCGGTGAAACGCGCTCTTTTTTCCGCAATGGTCGCGCTCATGAGGACGGGGCTCCGTTCAGCGACGAAAGGGAGACGATCTGGCGCCCCGCTTTATCGAAATTATCCGGCGCGAGCCAGCGCTCGAACGCGGCGCGCCGCGCCGGCCATTCGTGATCGATCATCGAGAACCAGGCGGTGTCGCGGTTGCGGCCCTTGACGATCATATGCTGGCGGAAAACGCCTTCGAAGGCGAAGCCTAAGCGCAGCGCCGCGCGCCGCGACGGCGCGTTCATCGCGTTGCATTTCCATTCGTAGCGCCGATAACCGAGCTCGTCGAAAATGTAGCGCGCGAAGAGATATTGCGCCTCCGTCGCGCCGGGCGTGCGCTGCATGGCGAGCGTGTAGAGAACGTTGCCGACTTCGATGACGCGATGGACAGGCTCGATGCGCAGGAATGTCTGGTAGCCGACCGGCTTGCCGCTTTTCCTATCGATGACCGCGAAAAACAGCGGGTCCTCCGATTTCGCCTTGGCTTCAAGATTCGTGCGAAAAGCATCGCGATCCGCATAGGGCCCGTCGAAGAGATAGTCCCAGACCTGGTCCTTCTCGCCGCCATTGGCGGCCTCGAACAAGGCGTCGCCATGCGCCGCCGGATCGAGCGGCGCCAGCGTGACGAACCGGCCCTCCAACGTGACGCGCTCCGGCCGCTTCGCCGGCCGCGTATCAACGACGGGGCCGATGGGCCGGCGCAGCGGCCCAATCGTGTCCTGGTCCATGTCGCCCCGCTTAGTGATTGTCGCGCGGAACGCCCATCGTCTGGGCGACGCGCTGATATTTGACCGCCGGCTTCAGCACCATGCCTTCGTCGAATTGCTCGATCAGGCCGCGCTGTATCTCCTGCCACGGCGTCTGGCTCTTCGGGTAGGCGTAGCCGTGCTTTTCATAGTCGGCGCGGCGCTGATGAAGCTCCGCGTCGGAGATCAGAATATTCGCCGTGCGCTTCTTCAGATCGATGCGCACGCGGTCGCCGGTGCGCAGCAGCGCCAGGCCGCCGCCGACCGCCGCTTCCGGCGCGGCGTTGAGGATCGAGGGCGAGCCGGACGTGCCGGATTGGCGGCCATCGCCGATGCAGGGCAGCGCCGTGACGCCTTTTTTGATCAAAGCCGCCGGCGGCTGCATGTTGACGACCTCGGCCCCGCCTGGATAGCCGATCGGCCCCGTGCCGCGAATGAACAGCATGCAATTCTCGTCGATCTTGAGCTTCGGATCGTCGATGCGGTGGTGATAGTCCTCCGGCCCGTCAAAGACGATGGCGCGGCCCTCGAAGGCTTCCGGGTCCTTCGGGTTGGACAAATAGCGCTTGCGGAACTCCTCGCCGATCACGCTGGTCTTCATGATCGCGCTGTCGAAGAGATTGCCCTTGAGCACGATGAAGCCGGCGTCCTTCTTCATCGGCTTGTCGATCGGGAAGATCACATCCGGATCGCCGCTCTCCCTGCCCTGGCAATTCTCGCCGA
>DATGLU010000734.1:0-4463 GCA_035294045.1 Roseiarcus sp.
GTGGCGGACGATGGTCTTGGCGTTCGAGCCGAGCAGGTAGTCGGACATGACCGGCCGGTGCGACCCGACCACGATGAGATCGGCCGCCCAGGCGCGCGCCTCGGCGAGAATCTCGTGATAGGCGCCGCCGACCCTCACCACATGCGAGATGCGCTCCTTGGGCAATCGCACGCCGGCGGCGAGCTCTTCGAGCGCCTTGGCGGCGCGCTCCTCCTGCGCCGCGTCGAAATCGGCCGGCACGTAATCCATGAAGGTCGCCGGCAGCAGCGGCTGAACGTTGATCAGCCGCAGCGCGCCGCCGCTCGCCTCGGCGAGTTCGACCGCCTGGTCGATCGCCGGCTGCGCGAGTTCGATCTCGGCCAAATCGATGGGGACGACGATGCGCTTGAACATCGCTTCTCCTTCCCGGCGCCTGCCGTGGCTTGCGCCCGAAACGGCGGGTCCGCTCCCCGCGAGGATGCGCGTCCGCCGCGCATTGTTCAAGCCCCGGTTGAGGTCCCCAAAGGGGGCCAAGGGCGGCGCACAAAGCGTTGTTCGGCGGCGGCGACATCGCTATAAGGGCGCCCAATCGAGGCGGAGGATTCTCGGA
This sequence comes from Roseiarcus sp., assembly GCA_035294045.1. GTDB lineage: Bacteria > Pseudomonadota > Alphaproteobacteria > Rhizobiales > Beijerinckiaceae > Roseiarcus. The sequence goes on from DATGLU010000734.1 coordinate 590, forward strand.
ATGGGTGTTGTTGGGATTACTGAGAGTTACAAACCGTCGGAAGACGAGCCCTTCATGAACGAGCGCCAAAAAGAATATTTCAGGCGCAAATTGCTGGATTGGAAAGAGGCGATCTTAAAGGAGAGTCGCGAGACCTTGGCGGCGCTGCAAAGCGAAAGCGAGAATCACCCCGATATCGCCGACCGGGCGTCCTCGGAAACCGACCGGGCCATCGAGCTCCGCGCCCGCGACCGCCAGCGCAAGCTTATCGCCAAGATCGACGCCGCCCTCGCCCGGATCGAGGAGGGCACTTACGGCTATTGCGAGGAAACCGGCGATCCCATCGCCTTGCGCCGGCTCGATGCGCGGCCGATCGCGACCTTGTCGGTCGAGGCGCAGGAGCGCCATGAACGCAGGGAGCGCGTTTATCGGGACGATTGAGGGAAGGCGAACCGGCGCGAGCCGGCTTTTTTATGCGCCCCTGAGCGGCCGCCCCGCCGGGGTCAGTTGGTACGGCCGAGCAGCTTGGCCATTTCCGCTTCGAGCGAATCGAGATCGGAGAAAGGCTCCGGCTTGGCTGGAGGCGCCGCGGCGGGTTTCGGCGGCGGCTCCTTTTCCTTTTGCGGCGCCTCCTTGGGCGCGGGCGCAGCGGCGGCCGGCGCCGGGGCGGTCGCCGCGAAGCTGGCCGTCGCTTTGGCTGGCTGAGACGGAGGCGGCGAGGCCACGACGATCGGCGGCGGCAGCGACGAATTTTTCGCCCGGACGGGCGCAGCCGGGCTCGGCGCAACGGGGATAGGAGCGGCGGTCGGCGCGGGAGCGGGCGGCGCGACCGGGGCGGGGGCAGGGGCCGGGGCCGGGCTCATGCTGGGCGCGGGGGCCGGCGTTGGAGCCGCCGCGATCGGGCGAGGCGGCGGCAGCGGCGAGGGGGCTCGCGCGGCGACCGCGACGTCTGGCGCTTTCGGCGCGGCGCGGGTCTGGGCGGCGATGTTGGGCGGCTCCGGCCGCGGCTGCGGACGGGCGGGCGAGAGCGGCGGATGCGGATGCGCTTGGGGTTGTGGCTGCGGCGGCTGCGGAAACGGCGCGGCGGCCGCGGGCGCCTGAGCCGGGGCCGGGATTTTCGGCGCGTTCGCATTCTGCAGCGATGCGCTCTCCTTATCGCGAAGCTGCGCCGGCGCCTGAGCGTGCACGCGGATGATCTGCGATTCGACGACGACGTCGTTCGGGCCGCCAATCATCACGAGATGCTCGACATTGTCGCGCCGCACCAGAACGAGCTGGCGCTGACCGTCCAAGCTGAACGCGTCGACCAAGCCGAGCCGCGACTGCCGCGCTCTTCCGCCGCCGGGAAGGCGCAGCCTGTGCGCGAACAGCGCCCGGTAAGCGATGGCGATGGCGATGATCGCGATGATTGCGATGGCGATGTAGACGATCGCCTGAAGTTTCCAATTGTCCGGCAAAGTCAGGCTACTGAACCATTGCATGTGAAGTCCCGAACCGTCATGCGCCTCGTCGGCCTCTCAAAGCCGGCTCAACCGACCGACACGCAAATGGCGCGGGCGCCGAAGAAGGCGGACAGCGCGCCTGCGCGTCGACTTGCCGACCCACTGCGCGAGGCGCATTGCCAACGATACTCAAAGCGGATGATTTGCGCTTTCGTCAATAGCAAAAGCGGCGGCGCTCGGCGCGGCCAATCGCCGGCGCCCCGGCGCAAATCGACGTTTTTGCGGTCCTGCCATTGCCATGGCGGAAGGCCGGCCGCATTGTTGTCGAATCGGTTATTTTGCTGGAAGTCTCTGCGCTCGCGACGTTTTGGTTCGGTATGGGGAGACGCCAGATTTCTCAAAATCTCGCTGTGGAAAGTCGCGCGATGAGCCAAGCTCCGCCGCCTGCCGGGATCGACCGGGTCGACCGCGGCGCCAATCCCGGGTCACTGCTGCTGCTTACGGTGTGCCTCGTCGCAGCGATTTGCGCCTTCTATTTCCTGCCGGCCGGGCAGGGCGCCAAGCTTGCCTTCTGGCTGATCACCTTTCTCGCGGTGATCGGCATTTTCGCGCTGCTCTTCTACACGTTCGGCTTCCTGCTGTTCACCGGGCAGGCGGCGCGCAACGACACGACCAAGGTGATCGCCGACAGCAGCGCCGAGGGGTTGCTCGTCACCGACGCCGATTCGCGCGTCCTCTACGCCAACGAAGCCTATATGAGCCTGTCCGGCGCCCACGACGTCAACGATCTTAAAGTCGTCGAGCGCCTGTTCACCGGCGCGCCGGAAATTTCCGAGGCGATCTATCGCCTGGCGCAAGCGGCGCGGGAGGGCAAGCGCGGCGCCGAAGAGCTGCGCATGTCGCCGCCTTTGACCGGCGACGCCCCGGTCGGCTGGTACCGGATTCGCGTGCGCGCGCTTGAACAGCTCGGCCGCGGCCGCTCGACCTTGTGGACGGTGGCCGACATCACCCGCGAGCGCGAGCGCCACGAGAACGTCTTTCAAGAGCTGCAGCACGCGATCGACTATCTCGATCACGCGCCGGCCGGCTTCTTCTCCGCCGAGCCGGACGGCTCCATCTCCTATATCAACGCGACGCTTGCCGGCTGGCTTGATTACGACCTCGCGCAATTCGGCTCAGGCGGCCTCAAGCTGTCCGACATTTTGGCCGCCGACGGCGCGGCTCTGGTCGGAATCGTCTCGGGGCGGCCCGGCGAGGTCAAGACCGAGCAATTCGACGTCGATCTGAAGCGCCGCAAGGGACGGGTTCTGCCGGTGCGCATTCTGCACCGCGTCGCCTTCGCGGCGGACGGCGCGCCCGGCGCGTCGCGCTCGCTGGTGATCAACCGGGCGCCGGGAGAAGAAAAGGCGGAAGACTTGCGCGCCGCGGAAGTGCGCTTCGCGCGCTTCTTCAATTCGACGCCGATGGGCATCGCCTCGGTCAACGCCGCCGGCGCGATCCTGCGCTCCAACGCCGCTTTCGCGCGCCTCGCCCCGGCCGCGCTCAAGGCCGGGCCGGACGCCGGCGGCCCGAACGTCTATAGCGGCCTTGCCGAGCGCGACCGCGGCGCCTTGCGCGAGGCGCTCGCGGCCGCCGGCGAGGGCAAAGGCGAAATCCCGCCGGTCGACGCCGCCTTGCAGGGCGAGGGCCAGCGCTCGGCGCGCTTCTTCGTTTCGCCGGCCGAGCCCGGCGGCGAGTACGGCGCCGTCGCCACGATATTCGCGCTCGACACGACCGAGCAGCGCACGCTGCAAGAGAATTTCGCGCAGAGCCAGAAGATGCAGGCGATCGGCCAATTGGCCGGCGGCGTCGCGCACGACTTCAACAACGTGCTGACCGCGATCATCGGCTATTCCGATCTGCTGCTCGCCAATCACCGGCCGACCGATCCGTCCTTCCAGGACATCATGCAGATCAAGCAGAACGCCAACCGCGCGGCCGGCCTGGTGCGCCAGCTCCTCGCCTTTTCGCGCCGCCAGACCTTGCGGCCGCAAGTGCTGCAGCTCGCCGACGTGCTCTCCGAATTGCAAAACCTGTTGCGTCGCCTGGTCGGCGAGCGGATCGAGCTTGAGGTCAAGCACGGCCGCGATCTCTGGCTGGTCAAGGCGGACGTCAATCAATTCGAGCAGGTCATCGTCAACCTCGTCGTCAATGCGCGCGACGCCATGCCGGAAGGCGGCCGCATCTGGTTGCGCACCCGCAATGTCGCGGCGAGCGAATGCGCCGCGTATCGCGAGCAGTCGCTGACGCCCGCCGATTACGTGCTGATCGAGGTCGAAGATACTGGCCACGGCGTCCCGGCCGACGTGCGCGACAAGATTTTCGAGCCGTTCTTCACCACCAAGGAGGTCGGCAAAGGGACCGGGCTCGGCCTCTCGATGGTCTATGGCATCGTCAAGCAGACGGGCGGCTTC
>DATGLU010000735.1:0-6949 GCA_035294045.1 Roseiarcus sp.
TCATCTCGCGCAACCGCAAGCCTCGGGTCCATATCACCTACGAGGACCCGTACGACGCGAATAAATTGATCGAGCTGCCCTTTGTCATGGGCGTGCTGGCCGACCTTTCCGGCAACGCGTCCGAGGTCGCCAAGCCGGACATGAACGACCGCACCTTCCTCGACATCGACATGGACAATTTCGACAAGCGCATGGCGGCGATCGAGCCTGGCCTGGCGATGAAAGTCGACAACAAGCTCGGCGACCAGTCGGGCGAGAAGCTGTCGGTGAAGATCAAATTCAGCAAGATGGACGATTTCTCGCCCGCCGCCATCGCGCGGCAGATCCCGGCGACCGCCAAGCTGCTGAAGGCGCGCGAGCAGCTCGCCAACCTGCTGCGCTACATGGATGGCAAGGCGGCGGCCGAAGATACGCTCAAGAAGCTCCTGGCCGACCCGCAGCTCATGGCGGCGCTGAAGGAGAAAATGGCTGAGAAGCCTGTCGAAGAAGATTCGACTGAGAAGTAGGGGATCACACGCTATGGCGACCCAGCAGGAACAGAAGACGTCCGCTCAGGCGGGCGCGGCTTCGGTTGTCGAAGTCGAAGATTTCACGACGCTCCTGAAGCGGAACTTCAAGCCGCGCAGCGACCGCGCCGCAACGGAAGTCGAAAACGCCGTCCAGACCTTGGTGAATGAGGCGTTGGCCGATTCGACCGTCGTCAAGGGCGACGTGATCGACACGATCGAAAGCATGATCGCCAAGCTCGACGAGAAACTGTCGGCGCAGATGAACGCGATCCTCCATGCGCCGGAGTTTCAACAGCTCGAAAGCGCATGGCGCGGCCTTCACTACCTCGTTTACAACTCTGAGACCGACGCCACTCTGAAGATACATGTCTTCAATGTCGGCAAGAACGAGCTTTACCGGAACCTGAAGCTGTACCCCGGCGCGCGCTGGGATCAGAGTCCGCTGTTCAAGAAAGTTTACGAGCAGGAATTCGGCACTTTGGGCGGCGAGCCCTATGGCTGCCTGATTGCCGATTACCAGTTCAGCCACTCGCCGGTCGACATCCAGTTGATGCGCGATCTGTCGAAAATTGGCGCCGCCGCGCACGCGCCGGTCATTGCCGGCGCCGATCCTAACCTTTTGGGCATGGATTCCTGGACCGAGCTCAGCAATCCGCGCGACCTTTCGAAAATCTTCGACACGCCGGAATACGCCGCTTGGAAAGGGCTCCGCGATTCCGTCGACAGCCGCTATCTCGCCCTCTGTATGCCGCGCGTCCTGGCGCGGCTCCCGTACGGCGCGAAATCCGAGCCGGTCGAGGAATTCGCCTTCGAGGAAGAGACCGACGGGCACAAGGGCGAGAAATACGGTTGGATGAACGCCGCCTACGCCATGGCCGCCAACATCAACCGCGCTTTCAAGGAATATGGCTGGACGGTGCGCATTCGCGGCGTCGAATCTGGCGGCGAGGTGATCAATCTCCCGACCCATACGTTTCCGACCGACGATGGCGGCGTCGATCTCAAATGCCCGACGGAAATCTCGATCACCGACCGGCGGGAGGGCGAGCTTTCGAAATCCGGCCTCATCTCGATCGTCCATCGCAAGAATACCGACAAGGCGGCGTTCATCGGCGCGCAATCAGTCTATCGGCCGAAGAAATACGACAAGGTCGAAGCGACAGCCTCGGACAATCTCTCCTCGCGCATTCCTTACATGTTCGCCGTCTCGCGCTTCGCGCATTATTTGAAATGCATGGTGCGCGACAAGATCGGCTCGACCAAGGAGAAGGATCAGCTCGAAAAGTGGCTGAACGAGTGGATCACGCTCTATGTGGACGGCGATCCGAAGAATTCGTCGGAAGAAACCAAGGCCCGCTTGCCATTGGCGGGAGCCCAGGTGACGATTCTGCCGGACGAGGAGAATCCGGGCTACTACAAGGCCAATTTCTACCTGCGGCCGCATTTCCAGCTCGAGGGCATGGACATTGGCATGAGCCTCGTCTCGCGCCTGCCGGCGGCGCAGAACGCCTAAAGAAAATGTCCACGCGATCAAGGAATGGCTGCACAACGCGACTTTTCAGACCGTAATCGCAAAGGAGCGGGCGACGAGCCCGCGACGGTTCCAAAAGCGAACTCGTAGCGCCGCGCTTGGCGGCCGACATCGGACATGAGGAGTTAGGCTATGGCCAGAGGCGATATGTTTCTCAAGCTCGAAGGCATCGAGGGCGAATCGGCGGACGATAAGAAGAAGAACCACATCGAAATCGATTCGTTTTCGCTCGGCGGATCGAATACCGGCTCGTTCAGCACCGCGACCGGCGGCGGCACCAACCGAGTCAATTTGCAGGACGTCCACTTCACCAAGACGATCGACAAATCCTCGCCGCCCCTTTTTGGCGCCTTGACCACCGGCAAGCATATCGCCAAGGCGACGATCACCGTGCGCAAGGCCGGCGGCGACGAGCAGAAGGACTATTTCACGATCACGCTGACGCCGTGCCTCGTTTCGTCCTACAACATTTCCGGCCATAATGGCGGCGGCATGCCGACGGAGAGCTTCTCTCTGAACTTCGACAAGATCGTCCTCGATTACAAGACCCAGACTGACACCGGCGCGCTTGGCCCGTCTATCCCGGCCGGCTGGCAGGTCTCCAGCAACAAGCCCGTCACGTCCTGATCCTTGCGCGCGGGGAAGATCGGCTAAAACCGCTCTTCCCCGCCGACCTTCGCCGCAGGGCAGCGCCGATGTCGTCTTTCAAAACCGATCGGCTGGCGCCGCCGCTCATGTACGCTTTTCGCGCGGCGCACGAGAAAAAGGACGCCAAGACCCCGCTCGATCTGCGCGACAAGGGCGGCGAGCGGGTGATCGCCGCCAGGCGCGTCACCTCCCGCTCGCCGATTTCCGAAGCAGGCCTGCGCCGCGAAGTGATGGCGGATCTCCTGAACCTGTTCAATTCGACGAATTTCGCCTCGGCCCAGGACCTCTCGGCCGCGCCGGAAGTGCGCAGCTCCATCCTCAATTACGGCCTTCCGGATTTGAGCTGGCGCACGCTCGACGAGAATGGGCTCAGCGACGTCGCGCGCGAGATCCAAACCGCCCTGGCGGATTTCGAGCCGCGCCTCGACCGCAATTCGATCCGCGCACGCCGCGACGAGACGGCGCGCGAGGAGGAGCTGAAGCTGCGCTTCCTCGTCAAGGCCGATCTCGTCGCGCGGCCGGTGAACGTTCCGCTGGAATTCGTCGCCGAGATCGAGCTCGATTCCGGCAAGATCAAGATCGACCGTCTTTAGGGACCATGAACCGGGAATTCCTCGAATTCTACAACCGCGAGCTCGCGCTCCTGCGCGAGCAGGCGGCCGAATTCGCGCAGGAATATCCCGGCGTCGCCGAACGGCTCGGCGGCCTCGTCGGCGAGCGCATCGATCCGATGATCGGCGGCTTGCTCGAAGGCTCGGCCTTCCTCGCGGCGCGCGTGCAATTGAAGCTGAAGCACGAATTTTCCGAATTCACCACCAATCTCATCGATCAGCTTGTCCCGCATTATCTTGCGCCGACGCCCTCGGCGATGCTCGCGCAGGTGCGCCCGACATTCGGCGATCCGGCGCTGCTCGAGGGCAAGATCATTCCGCGCGGCGCCTATCTCGACGCCGCCTATCGCGAACTGGAGCGCAACGTCGCCTGCCGGTTCGCCCTCGCCGCGCCGATCCAGCTTTGGCCGTTCGAAATCGCCGCGGCCGAATATTTCACCGCGCCGGCGCCGCTCCAGGCGCTCGGCGTGCCGGTCGGCCCGGAATGCCTCGCCGGCTTGCGCCTGCAGCTCCGCATGCGCGCCGTTCCGCGCGCCGAGGACGAGCCGCCCGATTCCGCCGCCGAGGCGCGGCCCGAGCTCAGGTTTTCCTCGTGCCGGATCAAGAATCTCGTCCTCAATTTCCTCGGCCACGAAGCGGACGCGGTGATGCTCTACGAGCAGATGTTCGCCCATTGCCGCGGCGTCTATTTTCGCTATCTCGATCCTTTCGGCGATCCCGTGGCGCGGGCCGGCGGCGACGCGATGCTCCGTCAGATCGGCTTCGGCGAGGACGAAGCGCTGATCTTCAACGACAAGCGCGTCTTTGTCGGTTTCGACTACCTGCGCGAATATTTTACCTTCCCGCGCCGCTTCCTCGGCGTCGAGCTTGCCGGGCTCGACAAGATCGCGCCCGGCCTGCCGGCCAAGACGGTCGATGTGGTCTTCGCCTTCGACGACGTGAATGGCCGGCTCGCCGCCGCGGTCAACAAGGACTTTTTCGCGCTTTACGCCGCGCCGGCGGTCAATCTCTTCGAGAAGACGCTCGATCGCACGACCGTCAAATCCAACCAGCACGAATACCATCTCGTGCCCGACCGCGGCCGCGCGCTCGACTACGAGGTCAACCGCATCGTCAACGTCTTCGCCCACATTCCGGGGCGGCCGCAGAAAGTCGCGGTGGAGCCGCTCTATACCGCCGCGGCGGGCCGTAGCGCGACGGGCCTCTACTATACGGTGCGCCGCCTGCCGCGGCGCCGTTCGGCGCAGGAGCGCCGCTACGGCCAGCAATCGGATTATACCGGCACCGAGACGTTTCTCTCTCTCGGCCAGCGCGCCGGCGCGGACGAGCCGGAGCAGGTCGCCGAGCTCAGCGTCGAAGCGCTGTGCACCAATCGGCATCTCACCGAGCATCTGCCGGTCGGAGAAGGCGGTGCCGATTTCCGCTTTCTCGACGACACCAGCCTCGATGTTCGCTGCGTCGCCGGTCCGACCCGGCCGCTGGAGCCGATCATGACGACCATGACCGGGCGCAGCGCGGAAACGTCGAGCGGCGACATCGCCTGGCGCGCCATCAACATGCTGAGCCTCAATCACCTCGGCCTCGTCCAGCGCGCCGGCGGCGAGAGCGCCCGCTCGCTGAAAGAGATGCTCGCTCTGTTCGGCGACATGTCCGACAGCGCGACCGAGCGCAAAATCCGCGGCATTCGGGCCGTCGATTCCCGGCCGGTCGTGCGCCGGGTGCAGCGCGCCGGCGCGGTCGCGGCGGCGCGCGGCACGGAAATCACCGTGACGATCGACGACAAGGCCTATGAAGGCTCAGGCGTCTTCCTGATGGGCGCGGCGCTCGACCGGTTCTTTTGCGAATATGCCGGCGTCAACCATTTCACCCAGACCGTCATCCGCACCGCCGAGCGCGGCGAGATCATGCGCTGGCCGCCGCGCATCGGCCGAAGGGGCGACCTGTGAAGACGGAAGAGCGCCTCCTCGCCGAGCCCTGGCGGTTCGACTTGCTCGACACGCTGCGCCGCTATGAGCGCGAGCATCCCGAGCGGCCGCGGATCGGCGACGCCGAGACGCTCGCCGACGAATATGTCGTCGTCACGCAGAATCCGTATATGGAGTTCCCCGCCTCGACGCTGGAAGGCGCGGAGCGCGAGGGAAACGGGCGCATGCGCCTCGTCGCCCGCTTCCTCGGCATGTTTGGCCCGCAAGGCGCCCTGCCGCTCACCACGACCGAGGAGGCCTATCACTGGCTGCTGGAGCGCGACGACGCCTTCCCGCGCTTCGCCGATATTTTCCAGCGCCGCTTCCTCGCTTTGTTCTTCCGCGCCTGGGCCGACGCGCGGCCGATCGCGCAGCAGGACCGCCCCGACAAGGACCGCTTCGTCGCCTTTATCGGCTCGACGATCGGCGTCGGCGCGCCGTCCTATCGCAGCGCCGATTCCCTGTCCGATTTCGCCAAGATGGAGTTTGCCGGGCTGATCGCGCCCAAGGCGAAGAGCGCTTCGCGCCTGCGCCGGATGATCGCCGGCCTGTTCGACGTCAAGGTCGAGATCGACGAATTCGTCGGCTCGTGGCTGGCGCTGGACAGGGCCGAGCGCTCGCGGCTCGGCATGGCGCAAAGCGCGCTCGGCCGCGATCTCCTCGTCGGCGCGGCGGTGTTCAGCGTCTCGGACAAGTTCCGCGTCCGCATCTTCGTCAAGGATTTCGATCAGTACCTTCGTTTCCTTCCCGACGGCGACCTCGCCAGGGGAATCGCCGACGCGGTCTTTCTGCAGCTTGGCGACGAATTCGATTGGGACATGGAGCTCGCCATCCCCGCCGGCGAGGTCAAGCCGGTACGGCTCGGCCAAGGCGCGCGACTCGGCTGGACAGGATGGATGGCGCCGAATTGGTCGGACACGGATCGCACGATCCGCGCCGATGCGCGGTTTCACGTGGTGAGCCGCCTTGGCCGCGGCGGCGGAAAAGCGGCGGGAGGTGCCGATGGGCGCGGACATTAGCGTCGAGCAGGTCGCCGGAAAGCTCAATCGGGTCGGCTACGATTCCTTCATCCAGGCGCTGCGCCACGCCAAAAGCGCCGGCAACCGCAATGTCGAGCTGGCGCATTGGCTGTCCCACATTCTCCAGCAGGAGCGCAGCGACATCACGCTGACGGCGGACCATTTCAAGCTCGATCGGGCCAAGATTCTGATGGACCTTGGCGATGCGATCGGCGCGCTGCGCCAGAACCAGACCGAGATGCCGGAAATCTCCGACCTGGTGCAGGAGTTGCTCGACAATGGTTGGTACTATGCGACGCTGTTTTTCGGCGAGACGCAAATCCGCACCGGCCACCTCCTGGTCGGCGCCTTCAAGCGCAACGAGCTGCGGCGCGCGCTGACCGGCCTGTCGAAAGAGTTCGGCAAGATCAATGTCGATACGCTCGCCGCCGAGCATCGCGCGATCTGGCGCAATTCCGACGAAGAAAATCTGCGGCCGATCGACGGCTCCGGCATCGCCGCGGCGGGAACCGAGGGCGCGGCGGCCGCCGGCGCGCGAGGCTCGACGGCGCTCGACCGCTTCAGCCAGGATTTGACGGCGCGGGCGCAGTCCGGAGAGATGGACCCGATCCTCGGCCGCGACGAGGAGATCCGGCAGATCGTCGGCGTGCTGATGCGCCGGCGGCAG
>DATGLU010000736.1:0-5961 GCA_035294045.1 Roseiarcus sp.
ATTGATTGCTTTGTCCGCCATCTTGACGGCGAGCGAATCCGCGTCCGCGGCGCTGTAGACTTGGATCGTCGTCATGCCGAGCTCTCGCGCCGCGCGCTGGATGCGCACGGCGATCTCGCCGCGATTGGCGATCAAGAGCCGAGAGAAAGTCATTTCAGGAAATCTCGATCAGCGGCTGACCCGCCATGACGGGCTCTTCATTTTCGGCGATGAACTTGACGACTTTGCCCGCCGCCTCGGCATGCACTTCGACGAAATTCTTCATCACTTCGATCAGGCCGACAATGTCGCCGACCGCGATGGAATCGCCTTCCGATTTGAACGGCGGCTTGTCGGGCGCGGGCTTGCGATAGAAGGTGCCGGGGAGCGGCGAGAGAATTTGGGCCATGGAGCGCCTCTGTCAGTGCGGTTGCCGGGGAATCGCGGCGCGCACGGCCGCGGCGATGTCCAGCGCGTTCGGCGTGTCGGAATGAACGCAGATCGTGTCGGCGCCGACATCGACATCGACGCCGCCGACGCTGCGGACCTTGCCCTCGGCGATCGCGCGCCGGCATTTGGCGACCGCCTCTTGCGGATCCTTTGCGTCATGCACCCGCGTGATGATGACGCCGCCATCATCGTTGTAGTCGAGGTCGGCGTAGAATTCGGGAATCATGTCGAGGCCGCGGGCGCGGTAGACGGTCTCGTGCAGCGTGCCCTTCATGCCGAGCAGCGGCTTCTTGAACACCGAAGCGGCGTCGCAAATCGCGTTGGCGACCTCTTCGTCTCGCCCCGCCATGCCGTAGAGGACGCCATGCGGCTTAATATGGTTCAGCGTCATGCCCTCGGCCTCAAGGAAGCCGGTCAACGCGCCGATTTGGTAGATGAGGCAATTGGCGAGTTCGTCCCGGCGCATCTTCATCTCGCGCCGGCCGAAGCCCTGTAGGTCCGGTAGGGAAGGATGGGCGCCAACGCGCACGCCATGCGCTTTGGCGAGGCGCACCGTCGCGCGCATATGGTTGTAGTCGGAGGCGTGGAAACCGCAGGCCACGTTGGCGATGTCGATATACGGCATCAGGCCCGCATCGTCGCCCAACACGTAGAGGCCGAACGACTCCCCCATGTCGCAGTTGATCGTCGCCGTCATCTGCGCCTCCCCATGACCGACCGGCATGGAAGCTTGCGCGGGCGCTAATCTATTGTAAAATTGGAAAATTCGTGGCGGCGTATCGGAAAAATCGATGAGCCTGTCGCTCCGGCAGATCCGCTATTTCCTCGCCGCCGCCGAAAAAGGACAGATCAGTCTGGCGGCGGCGAGCCTCAACGTTTCGCAGTCGACCGTCACCGGCGCGCTGCAGCAACTCGAACTGGACCTCGGCGTTTCGCTCTTTCGCCGCTTGCCTTCCGGCGTTGAATTGACCCCCGAAGGCTCGCGCTTTCTCACGCATGCGCGGAATGTCATGGCGGCCGTCACGGCCGCCCAGCGCGCGCCGTTAACGGAGGACCGAGCGCTGCGCGGCGTGGTGCGCGTCGGCGTCACCTACACGGTCGCGGGTTATTTCCTCTCGCCGCACTACGCCCGTTTCGCTCGCGCCTATCCCGATATCCGCGTCGAGCTGACCGAGTCGCCGCGGCCGGCCATCGAACAGGGACTGAAGGACGACGCTTTCGATGTCGCGGTCATGCTGGTTTCCAACCTGCAGGACCAAGCCGCACTGGCCTCGGAAATCCTGTTCCGTTCGCGCCGGCGGCTTTGGCTGCCTGTCGAACATCCATTGCTTTCGGCCGAGAGCGTCGATTTCGCGGACGTGGCCCGCGCGCCCTATGTGATGCTGACGGTCGACGAAGCCAACCAGACGGCGTCCAAATACTGGCGGCCGAGCGGATTGAGCCCCAATGTCATATTTGTAACCTCCTCCGTCGAGGCGGTGCGCAGCATGGTCGCCGACGGCCTTGGCGTCACGATCCTTTCAGACATGGTCTACCGGCCTTGGTCGCTCGAAGGACAGCGGATCGAGCAACGCAATCTCGCGACGCCGGTGCCGACCATGGATGTCGGCCTCGCCTGGCGCCGCGGCAAGAAGCTGGGCTCGGCGGCGCGCGCCTTCGCAGATTTCCTCAGCCTCTCAGTCAATCGCGGCTCATGAAGGCGCTGGAAGCCAGACCGATCGGCGTCGCGCAGCCGCAGCAGCTCCGCCAGCCGGAAAGGGCTCGGGTTGCCGACTAGGTCCATGACATTGTATACGGCAATGAATCCGATCTCGAATTTGCAGCGGAGACCACCCACCGGCCATGGCGGCTTCAAATTCCTCCACATTGAGCGCATCGATCGTTGCAACGCTGAAGGACAGAATCATCGCGTGGCGCTATCCGCCCGAACATCGTCTGACCGAGGACGCTCTGTGCAAGGAATTCGGCGTGAGCCGAAGCCCCGTGCGCGAAGCGCTGCGGGTGCTCGCGACCAATGGCTTCGTACGCCGGACGGACACCCGAGGCTACGCCGTCCGGCAGGTCAAGCTGAAAGAGCTCGAGGAACTCTACGATTTTCGGCTCGCCCTCGAGCTTTACGCCGTCGAGACCTTGGCCGCCTCGGGCGTTTCGGCCGAGGATCTCGCCTCGCTGGCCAAAGTTTGGGATCAACTGCGCCGACGCCCGAAACGAAAGGTCGAGGAGCTTGCCAATCTCGACGCCCGTTTTCATGAGCAACTTGCCGCGCTGGTCGGCAATTCGACGCTGCTTGATCAGCTAAAGTCGATCAACGAAAGATTGCTTGTCTTCCGGATGATCGACTTTGAAACGACGGATCGCGTGATCAGCACCTGCGATCAGCATCTCGCGATCCTTGACCGCATCAAAGCGCGGGATGCCGCGGGGGCGCGCGATGCGATGCGGAAGAATATCGGCGACGGCCGCAATATTGTCGGCCGGTCGATCAAAGAGGCGCTGGCGCGCTCCTACAGTCAGTGAAGCCGGCGGCGGAGGCCGATGATGCGCCTTGAGGCGCTCGCCATCGGATACGGCGTTCCGGCCGGAGACTTCGACGGAACGGTCGAGGCGGCATATTCGCGCGCTTGCGTACTATTGCTGGACGATCACGACGTCCTGACCCTCGTCGCCCCGACGATCGGCCGCCTGCCGCGCGCAATCGTTGTCGACGCGCCGCCGGAATTCACCTTCGCGCCGGGCGTCGCCATTGGCGCGTCGGCGGCGTCGCGCTCCGGGATTCTGCGAATAGCCGGCGCCGCTTTTGTCGTCGATCTGCGCGCGGCGCCGTTGTGGCGGTCGCCCCTCGGCGCTCTCATGATCGATCGCGCCCGCGACGGCGTGGCGCACGCCTTTGCGGCGGCGGAGGCGGCGCTTCGCCGAGACGGTCGCGCCGACCCGTTGGTCCGTCTCGCCGCGGCGCGGCTCGCCGCTCTCGCGACGGCGACACAAAGGCTCGATGCGGGGGCCGCGGAGAAAGCGATGGCGGGCCTTGTCGGGCTCGGCGACGGCTCGACTCCCGCCGGCGACGACTATCTCGTCGGCTATTTCGCCGGCCTTTGGGCTTGCGCCGGCATGGACGCGTCGCGCAGGGATTTTGTCGTCGCTCTCGGCGTACGGCTCAAGCGGCTTGCTCTCTGCGCCGGCAAGACCAGTCGCGTCTATCTTGAAGCGGCCGCCGACGGAGAGGTTTCGGAGCGTCTTTTCGACCTCGCAAACAGCCTCGCCACAGGGTCGGACGGCGCTGCGGTCAATCGCGCGGCCCAAGCGGCGTTAGAGGTCGGCCACAGTTCGGGGGCCTGCGGCGTCTGCGGATTTCTCCAGGCATGCGCCTGTTGGAGCGACGGCTGAATTGGAGTCGCGGGCGAGGGCTTGCGGCCCTCGCCGACCTTGCCGGCTAGGCTTCTTGTGCCGAGGCCGTCGCCTTCGTCGTGGCGGTCAGCGCGCTTTCCTCGCGCATCGATACGCCAAGGCATATCGCGGCGAGCAAAAGATAGCCGAGAGCAACCATCGGCGAGGCCGCCCAGTCGAGTTGCACGCCATGAATGAAGCCGAAGAACGACAGGATGGCGGCGACGCCGGCATAGGCGGCGGCCTTCATATACTCTCGCTCGATGATGAAGACGGCGATGGCGCCCAGCATCAATCCCGCGAGCACCGCCCCGCCGCCGAGGAGCTGCATGCCGTGATAGACGACGCCGGTGTCCATCAGCTTGCCCATTCCGAGTTGCGATGCGCTGGTTCCCGCGGCGTTGAGGGCGCCATCGATCTGGGTCTGGCCCCAGGCGGCGATATTCGGGATGAGCGCTAAAACGACGGCCGGCGCATGCTTGGACGGTACGGCTTGGAAGGCCTGCGCGCCGATCACCAGGCCGATATAGAGGAGGATCGGCAGGATCGCGACGAGCGGGACAACGGCCAAGAGCAGCGCGGTCAGCCCGAGGAAGCAGACCACGGCGATGACCACACCGGTCGCCAATGAGTAGCCGATGCGGCCGCCGACCGCTTTCCAGCCGGGATGGCCGATATAGACGGCCGGCGGGAAAGGACTGCCAAGCAGCGAGCCGACAACGGCGCCGATGCCGTCAGCCAGCAGGATGTTGCGCAGATTGTAGTTGTCGCCCGCCGCCGATGCGCTTTCGACATTGTTCATGCCCTCGGTGAAATTGTAGATGCCGAGCGGAATGGCGGTGACGAGCAGCGGCGCGATATTGGCGAGGCCGGTGATCACGTCGGCGCCGGGCCTCGGAAGATGAATGCCGAACTGCGCGAAAGACGCCGAGACTTGCGCGGCATTGACCACGTCGGTCCAACCGAACATCGCGGCGATCCAAGCGAGCACGGTGCCGACCACGACCGCGGCGAGGCCGCCGGGCACGCCGCCCGGCAGCCGGATATTGGCGGTCCACGCCATCAGCACGATGCCGAAGGAGATGAAGGAGATCCAAGGAACCTCCCACATCTGGAAAGCGGGCCGAAGCGAGATAAACGCAATTGAAATGCCGGCAAGCGTGCCCAGCATCGCCGCACGCGGAGTCAGGCGGCGAATCGTCGGCCCGATAAAGGCGCCGATCAGAACGATGACGCCGATGATAAAAGCCCAGGCGAGGCCCGCCTGCCAGGCGAGCAGCGCGTTGTTGGTTTTCAAATAGACCGGCAACATGATCACGAAGACGACGATGAACATGTGCGGCACGCTCGGGCCATAGGGCATGGCCGTCACGTCGCTGCGCTTCTCGCTCTGGGCAAGGCGATAGGCGAGATAGGCGTAGTAGAGATTGCCGAGCGGCAGCGCGATGCCCAGCGCCGGCAGGATGCGGCCGAAGACGATGTCGCCCGGCAGTTTGATGACGCCGAGGCATAGGCCGGTGAGCACAATGACGTTGAGCACAACGTTGGTGAACAGACCGAAGAATCCATTCCAGTCGCCGGGCACCCACCAGCGAATGGGAATTGCGGTTTCCCGTTGCATTGTCATTGGCTTCCTCCTCCCCTCGCGCCGCGGTCCGATGATCCCGCTGCGCCAACCCGCCGCTGCGCGGTCACGCCGCGGCTTGAGCCTTCGACTCCAGAACCGCCAAAAGATCAGCAGAGGCGCCGACCCATCCGAAAATCCCGCCCTGCGCCTTCACCATGTCCAGCGCCGACTTCTGAAACTCCGGGAAATAGGAGGCGACGCAATCTTCAAGCACGAGGCAGTCGTAACCACGGTCGTTTGCTTCGCGCACCGTCGTCGAAACGCAGACTTCGGTGGTGACGCCGCAGACGATGAGCTGTTTGATCCCGCGGCTTTTGAGGATGGCGTCGAGATCGGTGGCGTAAAAAGCGCCCTTGCCGGGCTTGTCGACGACAGGCTCGCCGGCTGCAGGCTTCAACTCGTCGATAATGTCGTGACCGCGCTCGCCGCGAACCAGGATGCGCCCCATCGGGCCGGGATCGCCGATGCCCGCCGCGAGCCGGCCGCGCGCCTTCTTGGCCGGCGGCAAATCAGCGAGGTCG
>DATGLU010000737.1:0-2854 GCA_035294045.1 Roseiarcus sp.
CCCCCTATTATGGCGGCCCATATGGCGGACCGTACTATCCGGGCTGCTGGCGCTCGGTTTGGACCGCCTATGGCTGGCGACGCGCCTGGGTCTGCTAGGCGGCAAAGCCTTCACCACGAGCTGAACGCGCGAGTCACTCTCCTGAGATAACCCGCGCGGATTTGCTCGGTCGCCGCGTCCATGCCGAAAAGACCGATGAAGTCGCTGCGCCCGCCTGGGCCGATTTGATCGCGCAAGCTGCGCTTGACGAAGCGCCGCTGCGGATCGCCCAGGGCCACGGTTCGCTCCCGCTTGGCGCCGTAGGTGCATATCGCCGCGACGCGCTTGATGTTGCGCAAGGCCGGCGCGAACCGGCCCTCTTGCAGGGTGAAAGCGACGCCCGGCACGAAGACGCAGTCGAAAAATCCCTTCAAAATCGCCGGGAAGCCGTCATGCCAGATCGGCGAGATGAGTACGAGCGCTTCGGCGGCGAGCAGGCGATCGATGTAAGGACGCGCCTGGGTTTGATTCGCAGTCGTGTCGAGATAGCGAAGGTAGGTCTCGCGCGACATGACCGGATTGAAGCGCTCCGCATAAAGATCGCAATCGTCGACCTGATGCCGGCGCTGACAAAGCGTTTCGACGACACGGCGGTGGAGCGTCCCGAGAAATCCGGTCTCGACCGGATGCGCATAGAGAAGGAGGATCCGCATTTTTGGTTCTTTTCCTCGCGCCGGGCGTTCGGACCCCGCTACGCTGAAACCGGCCTGATTCGATAGTCCCGTCTTTCCGAAGCCGATCCTGACGCCGCCGGTTGACAGCAGCTTGCGGCCGTCGGCATATAATTCGGCTACAAACCGAACTAATACGCGGGCCCGATGCTGCAACAGACCACGCAACCCCGGGTAACCCGGCAGCTCTCGCAGCGCGCCGTTTTCGAGGGCCTGCTCCATAAGGGGCCGATCTCGCGGGCCGACCTCGCCAAGCTTACCGGACTCTCGAAGCAGACCATTTCCGAAGTCGTCGACGATTTCGAGCAGCGCGGCTGGGCGCGGCCGGTCGGCCGGACCAGCGGCAATATCGGCCGGACGGCGGTGCTTTACGAGCTCTGTCCCGATTCCGGCTATGTCGTCGGCGTCGATCTCGGCGGCACCAAGGTCACGGCGGCGATCGCCGACATGTCCTGCGCGACGCTGCTGGAAATCACCGAGCGCACCGATCCGCGCGGCGGGCGCGGCGTTCTCGACCAGATCGCCCGGCTCGCGGCCAAGCTGGCGCGAGACATCAACGCGCATCCTTCGCGCGTGCTTTGCGCGGCGATCGGCACGCCCGGCGTCGTAAACAAGCGAACCGGCGTGATCGAGCTTGCGCCGAACGTTCCCGGTTTCGACGAATTGGACGTCGGCGCGATCTTGAAGGAAAGGCTCGGCGGCCATGTTCTGATCGAGAACGACGTCAATCTCGCGCTGCTCGGCGAAATCTGGCAGGGGCGCGCGCGCGACGCCGCCCATGTCGCCTTTCTCGCGTTCGGCACCGGCGTCGGGCTCGGCCTTGCGGCGAACGGACGTCTTGTCCGCGGCGAGAACGGCGCCGCCGGGGAGATCGGCTATCTGCCGGTCGGCGGCGACGCGTTCGCGCCGGAGACCCGTAGCCAGGGGGCGCTCGAATATGAGATCGGCGCCGCCGGCTTTATGCGCCGTTATCGCGCCGCCGGCGGCGCGGCGGCAGCTACCGTCAAGGAGATTTTCGATCGCCTCGCGGCCGGCGAGCCGGAAGCGGCGAAAGTGATCGACGAAACCGCCCGGATCGCCGCGCTCGCCGCCGCTTCCGTGGCGGCTCTGTTCGATCCGCAACTCATCGTCGTCGGCGGCTCGATCGGCGGCCGCGCGGAATTCCTCGATCGCCTCCAGGCGCATGCCGCGCTTTGCGCGCCGCGGCCGCTCGACATTTGCGCCAGCGCCTTGCAGAACAAGGCGGGCGTGATCGGCGCGCTCGCCGTGGCGCTGAACTGGCTGCACGAGGACCTGTTCGGCTTGCCCGATCTGCCGGGCGAATTGCCGCTGCCTGCGCCGAAGGCGCTTGGCGCGAGGGCTGCGCGATGAGCGACGAGCGGCTGATCGCGCGGCTGCGCGATGCTTTTGACGCCGAGGCGGCGCTCGCTTTGTTGAGGCGCGCGATTGGCGCGCCGAGCATCACCGGCAACGAAGCGGCGTTCGCCGCGATGCTCGCCGGCGAGTTGCAGGCGCTGGGCGCCGAGAATGTCGCCCTGTGGGATTTCGCGCCAGGCCGGCCGAACGTTTCGGCCCTTCGCAAGGGAGGTCCCGGCGGCGACACGGTGCTGCTGATCGGCCATACCGACACCGTGCATGTGCGAGGCTGGAGCGAACATTGGGCCGGTACGGAGCGCGAGAGCCCTTATTCTGGCGCGCTGGTCGACGGCGCGGTCTGGGGGCGCGGCGCGAGCGATCTTAAAGCCGGGATCTGCACGATCCTCTCCGCTTTGCGCACGTTGGACCGGGCGGGGATGCCTCTCGATCCGACCGTACTCTGCGCTTTCGTCGGCGACGAAGAAAGCGGCGAGGTCGGGAGCGGCGTCAGCGCCGGGGCGCGCGCTTTGGCGGAAAAGATAGCGCGGGGCGACCTGCCCAAGCCGGATTTTGCGATCTATGTCGAGCCGACCATGCTCGATATCTATGTCGCGCATATGGGCTTCTTTCTTTGCGATATCACGGTGACGGGCAAATCGGCCTATTTCGGAGTGCCGGATCTCGGCGTCGATGCGCTGAAGGCGGCCAATCAAGCCCTTTCCGCCCTATGGCGCTATTCCGACGAACTCGGGCGCGGCGAAAACCATCCGCTGGTCGGCGCGGGTTTC
>DATGLU010000738.1:0-4706 GCA_035294045.1 Roseiarcus sp.
CGCAAACGCGCAGGTGCGGCCCTCGCCGAGCTTGGCCTGCCTTCATGCCGCTGACCGTCCTCAACGTCGCCTATCCATTCGCGCCGGTCGGAAGGGACGCCGTCGGCGGCGCCGAGCAAGTCCTGAGCGCGCTTGACGCGGCTCTGGTCGAAAGCGGCCACCGATCGCTGGTGATCGCCTGCGAGGGATCGGAGGTCGCCGGCCTTCACCTGCCGGTCGAGCGCGAGCGCGGCCCCCTCGACGATCTGGCGCGGCGGCGGGCCTGGGCGCGGCATCGCCGCGCCATCAACAATGCGCGCGATTGCTTTCCAATCGATCTCGTCCATCTGCACGGCGTCGATTTCAACGCTTATTGTCCGACGCGCGGCGCGACCCTCGCCACCTTGCATCTGCCGCTTTCATGGTACCATCCTGACGCTCTGCGGCCGACCCGCGCCGATCTTTGGCTGAACGGCGTCTCGCAAAGCCAGACGCTGAGCGCGCCAGGCGAAGCGCGCTTGCTGCCGCCGATCGACAACGGCGTCGATGTCGAGGCGCTCATGGCGCGTCACGCCAAAAGGCGGTTCGTCCTTTTTTTAGGCCGGCTCTGCCCCGAGAAAGGCCCCCACATCGCGATCGCCGCGGCCAGGCGCGCCTCGCTCCCCCTGGTCATCGCCGGCCAGATCTTCCGCTACGCTGAGCACGAGCGCTATTTTGCCGAGGAAATTGCGCCGCATCTTGGCAGGGCTTGCCGCTTCGTCGGCCCTTTAAATTTCGTCCAAAAACGCCGCTTCCTTAGCGCCGCGCAATGCGTCGCGCTTCCGAGCCTCGCCCAGGAGACGAGTTCGCTCGTCGCGATGGAGGCGCTCGCCTGCGGAACGCCAGTCGTCGCCTTCCGCGCCGGCGCCCTGACCGACATCGTCGCTCACGGACGAACCGGCTTCCTCGTTGAGAGTGCCGAAGAGATGGCCGAGGCGATGACCGAAGCGGCCATGCTCGACCCCGATACATGTCGCGAGGAGGCGCGCGCGCGCTTTTCCAAGAGCCGCATGGCTGCGGCCTATCTTGATCTCTATGCCCGGATCGCCCGCCAGCCGGCTCTCTCGGCCTGAGCGCAGCGATGTCCGGCCTCTCGATACGGGCGATCGGTGATATCGATGCGCTGGCGGCGCTCGAACCCGCTTGGTGGGATTTATGGCGGCGTTCGCCGACCGCGACGCCGTTCCAATCGCCGGCCTGGCTGATCGCCTGGCGGCGCGTTTTCGCGCCCGGCCCTCTGCGAGTCGGCGCCGTTTTTGACGGCGGACAACTGGTCGCCCTCTTCCCGTTTTACGAGGAAGGGAGCGCAGCCGGATCGCGGCTCATGCCGCTTGGAATCTCCCTCAGCGACTATCTCGACATTCTCGCCGATCCGGCGCGGTCGGACACGCTGCAAAGCCTTGCCGCCTTCATCGAAGGAACGCCATGGCGCTGCTGCTGCTTCGAGGAGCTGCCGCCCTTGGCGATCGCCGCCTCGCTACCGCTCCCGAGCGGTTGCTCGGATCTTGTCGAGCGCCATAGCGCCTGCCCGGTTCTCGTTCTGCGCGGCGGACGCGATCTTGTCGGCTGCGCGCCGGCGCGCCGGCGCCGGCAATTGCGTCGAGCTCGCGCCGCCGCGGCTCGCCTCGGCGAGGTGCGGATCGAGCGCGCGGACCAAGATAGCGAGCGCTTTCTCAGCATTGCCTTCTCGCTGCACGCCGCGCGATGGCGCGAGCGCGGCGAGAGCGGCGTACTCGCCGACGAGCAGGTCCGGCGCTTCCATCGAGCCGCACTGCCGCGGCTCGCCGCGGCGGGCCTTGCGCGCTGCTACCTTCTCGCAATTGGCGGCCGGGTGGTCGCAGCCTATTACGGCTTCCTCGATCGCGGCCGCGCCTTCGCTTATCTTGGCGGCTTCGCTCCGGCTTTCGAAGAGGCGAGTCCAGGCGCCATTCTGATCGGCCACGCCATCGGCGAAGCAATCGACGAAGGCGCGCGGGAATTTCATTTCCTGCGCGGCCGCGAAACGTACAAATATTCCTGGGGCGCGACCGACCGCTGGAATCAGCGCCGGCTTTGGACGAGACGCAATGGCGCCTGACGAGAGCAGCTCGGCGACGGCGGCGCTGCGCGACATGCTCGCAAGCGTTAGCGAAGGCGCGACGCCGCCAACGATCGGCCTGACGCGCCTCGTCCTGGCATGCGCCAACGAGGCCGCCTTCGCCGCGGCGATCAGCGCGATCCGTCAATCGCTGAAAGGCCAGCGCGGCGAAGAGGCCGAACGCCTCGCCGCGCTTGTCGCGCTTGCGGACGATACGCCGAACGCCTGGACGCTGGTCCGCTCGCTCGCGGGCGCGGTCTCGCACGCCTCGCGCGGAGACGACTCTCTGGAAATCCGGCTGGCCGAACTGGCGGCGGCTTTCGATCGCGCCGCGGCGCTGTCGCCCGAGGCCAGCGTCGCGCTTTATTCGCTCGGCCGGCCGGCGCTTCTTGACGCCGCCACCGCCGAGGTCGTCGCTTATCTCGAATCGCTCAGCCTTGTCGGATCGGATCGCGCGCTGCTCGATATAGGCTGCGGCGTCGGCCGCTTCGAGCGCGCGCTCGCCGGCAGAGTCGCCGGAATCCTCGGTCTTGATATTTCGCCGGCCATGATCGCGATCGCGAGACGGGATTGCGCCGGCCTCGCCAATGTCGATATCCGCCTATCCTCCGGCCTGGACCTCTCCGGCGTCGACGGCGCGAGCATAGACTGCGCGCTGGCCGTGGACGCCTTTCCGTACATCGTCTTGGCGGCTCATGATCTCCCCGGGCGATTGTTCGGTGAGATCGCGCGCGTTCTGAAGCCCAGCGGAGATTTGCTGATCGCCAACTATTCCTATCGCGCGGACCCATCCGCCGATCCGGCGGATATCGCCCGTCTTGCGCAGGTCTATGGTTTTGGCGTCTTAAGGTCGGATGAGCGTCCGTTCCGCTCCTGGGATGGCCGCGTCTTTCATCTTGGAAAGAAAGCCTGACGCGCCATTGGCGCCGACTTTCGCCCGGCCGACGCCGCGCGTTTTCGGCAGCGCCACCGCCGCGGCTTCGGCGGCGAAATAGGCGATCGTCTTTTTCAAACCACGCTCCAAGGAGACGCGCGGCGTCCAGCCGAGCAGGCGGGTCGCCAGCGCGATATCGGGCCGCCGACGCTGCGGATCGTCGACAGGCAGCGGCCGCCGCACGATTTGCGATTCCGATCCGGCGAGGCGCAGGACCCGCGAGATCAGTTCGCGCACGGTGATCTCTGCGGGGTTGCCAAGATTGACCGCGCCAGCGTAATCGCCTTCATAAGCCATCAAGCGCAACAGGCCGTCGATCAGATCATCGACATAGCAAAACGAGCGCGTCTGCTCGCCGGAGCCATAGACCGTGATGTCGTCGCCGGCCAAAGCCTGCGTGACCACGTTGGAGACGACGCGGCCATCGTCCGCGCGCATGCGCGGCCCGTACGTGTTGAAGATGCGGGCGACCCTGATCTCGCCGCGACCCAGCCGGCCATAGTCGAACACCAGCGCCTCGGCGGCGCGCTTGCCTTCATCGTAGCAAGCGCGCGGGCCGGTCGGATTGACATAGCCCCAATAACTCTCCGCCTGCGGGTGAACTTGCGGATCGCCATAGACCTCGCTGGTCGATGCGAGCAGGAAACGCGCGCCCATCCGTTCGCTGAGAGCCAGCAGGTTCCGCGTCCCGATCACATTGGTGAGCATCGTATGTTCGGGATCGGCTTGATAATGCGGCGGCGACGCGGCGCAGGCGAGATTGAACACCCAATCGACCCTGCGCACGTTTCGGGGCAGCAATGACGAGAGCGGGTTGATCACATCCGCTTCGACGATGAGCAAGCGCGGCTCCCGGCGGAGCTGGCGCATATTGTCGATGCGACCGGTGCGAAAGTTATCGACGCAGACGACCTCTGATCCGTCCGAGAGCAAAGCGTCGCAAAGATGCGAACCGAGAAAGCCGGCGCCGCCGGCGACGACACAGGTCTTTCTTATTTTTCCCACGCCGTCCGCCTTTCTTCTGGAGGCCCCGGCTCGCCATGCGAAGCTGGGATTGAACGAGTATCGACCAGCCGACAACAGGCGAAAAACACGAAAGTTCCGGGCTTTCCCCGCCTCGAACGAGGCGCTCCGACGCGTGGCGGATGGAACGAATTGTGGCTTCGCCGTGTTCATGGCGCGATGAGGCGGCCGCAATCGAGAAAGATCACGGGGCCTTCATGAATTCCCCGCTCACCACCGCTGTCACGATCCTTCCGAACAATTCGGACGCTATCGCCGCCGCGCTTTGGACATGGGCCGCGACGCTCGCGCCCCGCGTGGTCATCGCGATCGTCATTCTTGTTCTCGGCGCGCTGATCGCGGGTTGGGCTGCGCGCGCTGTCGCCGCCGCGATGATCGAGGCCGGCGGCGTCGACGAGACGGCGCGGCCGGCTCTCGCCGCGGCGGCGCGCTATGGCGTTCTCATCCTCGCGCTGGTTGCGGCGCTAAGCCAACTCGGCGTTCAGACGGCTTCGCTCCTCGCGGCGCTCGGCGCAGCCGGCCTCGCGATCGGCTTGGCGCTTCAGAGCACGCTGTCAAACATCGCCGCCGGCATCATGCTGCTCTGGTTGCGGCCATTCCGTGTCGGCGACTATATCGAGGTCGTCGCCGGAAACCCTATCGCCGGAACGGTTC
>DATGLU010000739.1:0-4687 GCA_035294045.1 Roseiarcus sp.
GGGTCTGGGGCGAGTTCTGAAGGCGGCGGGAACCTGCCGCGCGGCGCCCGCCCGGTCAAGCTCCCCTTGTAGACGCGGTCGCTGACCGCGTCGGCCGCGCTCAACGAGCGCGGCTACAACTGTAGACCCGGTCGCTGACCGCGTCGGCCGCGCTCAACGAGCGCGGCTACAACTCTAGACGCGGTCGCCGACCGCGTCCGCCGCGCTCAACGAGCGCGGCGACAATTACCACGCCAGCGTGTCGATGATCGCCGTCGGCCTGACGCCGTGGCGCTCGGCGAATTGCTCGAATGCGGCGGCGTCGATCGCGCTCTCGCCGCCGATCTCGTCGCGATGGATGCCGGCGGCGACGAACAGCGCGTCCAGGCCTTGCGCCGCCGCGCCGGCTATATCGGTGCGCATGGCGTCGCCGATCGCCACCACGCGGCTTTTATCGATCGCGCCGCCGCGCGCCGCCGCGGCGCGCGCTAGCGCCTCGTCATAGATCGGCGCATAGGGCTTGCCGGCATAGATCGTCTCGCCGCCCATATCGGCGTAGCGCTGCGCCAGCGCGCCGGCGCAATAGACAAGATCGTCGCCGCGATGGATGACGAGATCGGGATTGGCGCAGATCATCGTCAGCCTGCGCGCCAACATGGCGGCGAAAGTCGCGTCGTAATCGGCCGGCGTCTCACGAGTATCGTCGAACAATCCCGTGCAGAGAACATAAGACGCTTCGGCGAGCGCGACCCGCGGCGCCCGCCAGCCAAGCTCGGCGAGCGTGTCGAACAGGGTCAAGTCGCGCGCCGGGCCGATATGGTGAAGCGGCGCCGCGCCGCGCGCGCGGACCAGCCCGATCGTCACGTCGCCCGACGTGACGATCGCGTCATAGGCGGCGCGCGGAACGTGCAGGCGATCGAGTTGGGCTTGGATCGGCCCGTTGGGGCGCGGCGCGTTGGTGATCAGCACGACCGTGCCGCCGCCCCCGCGAAAGCGCGTCAAGGCCTTGCAGGCCGCGGGAAAGGCGCGGCGGCCGTCATGAACCACGCCCCAGACGTCGCAGAGCGCGACATCGTAGCGGCCGGCCAGGCGCCGCAGGCCGTCGATCAGCGGCGCGGCGGTCGCGCTCAGAATGTCGGTCATCCGCCGCTGCTAGTCGGGAGAACGGGGCGGAGTCAAGCGCGACGCGCTAAGGCCCGAGGACCGTCAGTTCGGTGAAGGTCAGGTCGCCGAGGCGCGGCCGCGCCGGCCCTTTGAAATATTTCGGTCCGATATCGGGCAAGTACCGGCCGATCAATCCGGGCAGCGGCTTGTTGGCGTCCGTGATGCAAACGACGCCGCCGCGCGCCAGCAAATAGCGGCCAAGCGCGCCGGCATGGGCGATGAAATCGTCGAGGTCGCGGCAATAGATGAGCTGCTCGCAAGGGATCGAGCCGCGCATGACCTTGCGCTTCACGAAAACGAAAGGATGCGCCTCGCCCTCCGCCATGAGGATCAGCGACCGGCATCCCAGCGCCGCGTGCTTTTCGAGAATGTCGCGATCATAGGCCGACAGAAGCGCCGCTTCCGGCCGATCGGGCGCAAAGCTCAACACGCGCGCCGCGCCGCGCCTTGCAGGAGCCAGCCAGGGCAGGCAGACGAATTGGCCCTCGCAATAGCGGCGAAAGCCCAAAGCCTCGATGCCCGGCCTTGTATGCGGCGCCGGCGAGACGTTGAGGTACGTCACATCCTTGCGCGCCGTGGCGGCGGAATTCAGCGTGAAGGCGTAGCTGCGGAATTGCGGGTCCATGCACCAGCTCGACAGGTTGCAATAGAGCGCCGCGCGATCGCCCTCGCCGCGCCGAAAAAAAATCTGCAGCAGCACCCCGACGACCCGCTCGTCGCTTTCGAGGAGCACGCCATAGCGCGGGTAATCGGGGAGCGCCGGGCGACGCCGCATGCGTTCGAGCGCCCCGGTCCAATAAGCCGGCGACCTCGCCGGAAAGCCGCGCGCCAGGCGTTCGGCGACGCGACCGAGGTCCGCCTCCTCGATCTGACGGCATTTGACTCGATTGCGAACAGGAGCCGTCATTCCGATTTACCGTTAATTCAGACAGTTCAACCGATATTCCGGCGAAGCGCTAGGGTGCGCTTCAGCGCTCGCCCAAGGCTATTTCTATGTCTCTCAGGTTAACAATTGTCTCGCAAATCGAGAGGGTTGCGCGCGAACAGCGCAAAACCATCGCCCCTCTCGCCGACGATTTGCCGTTGCTCGATTCAGGGCTCGATTCGCTGTGCTTCGCGATTCTCGTCGCCAGGCTCGAAGACGAGGTCGGCGTCAACCCGTTCAGCGCCTCCCCCGAGGCCGGTTTTCCCATCACATTCGGCGAGTTCGTGAAATTCTACGAAAATGCCGTCGCCTGAGCCGGTTGCCCTGATCGACCTGGCGCGGCGCGGCGACAAGGCGGCGCGCGACCTCGCCACGGCGGACGGGGCGCTGCGCTTCTCGGATTTCGCGACGGCGACCGCGCTCGGCGGCGCGCGCGAGAAGCTTGCCGGCCGCTCGGTTCTGCTCCTCGCCGGCGATTCCTTAAAGACCGCCGCGGCGTTGATCGAGCTCGACGGGGTTGCCCGCCGGCTGGTCCTCTGCCCGCCCGATCTTCGCGACAACCTGATCGGCGAAGTCGCCGCCATCGCCGAGGCGGACGCCGTCGTCCATGGCGGCGAAGAGCCGCCCGGCCTCGATGGCGCGATCGCCGCGCATTGCCGATTGCCGCTGCAACCCGCGCCGACAACGCCCCTGCCCCGCCTCGCCACCGAATGGCTTCTCCTTACTTCGGGTACGACAGGCGTTCCGAAACTCGTGTCGCACGACCTCGCTACATTGACCGGCGCTTTCGCCGGCGGCCCTTCGGGCGAAATCCAGAACTGGGCGACGTTCTACGACATCCGCCGCTATGGCGGCCTGCAGATCCTGCTGCGGGCGGTCGCCGGCTTCGGCTCCCTGACGCTGACCTCGGCCGGCGAGCCGATCGACGATTTCATCGACCGGGCGATCGCCCGCTCGGTCACTCATATTTCGGGCACGCCGTCGCATTGGCGGCGGGTCCTGATGAGCCGCGCCGCCGCGCGCTTCAAGCCCGCTTACGTGCGCTTGTCCGGCGAGATCGCCGACGCCGCCATTCTCGGCGCCTTGAAAGATCTCTTCCCGCAAGCGCGCATCGCCCATGCCTATGCCTCGACCGAGGCGGGAGTCGGCTTCGAAGTCAATGACGGCGAGCCCGGCTTTCCGGCCTCCTATCTCGGCGAGCGCGACAACGGCGTCGCCATGAAGATCGAGGACGGCTCGCTGCGCATCCGCTCGCCGCGCGCGGCGCGCCGCTATATCGGCCGCAACATGCCGGATTTGCGCGACAAGGACGGGTTCATCGATACCGGCGACATGATCGAGCGGCGCGGCGAGCGCTGCTATTTTGTCGGGCGGCGGGGCGGCGTGATCAATGTCGGCGGCGCCAAGGTGCATCCGGAGGAAGTCGAGGCGGTGATCAATCGCCAGGCGGGCGTGCGCATGTCGCTCGTCAAGGCGCGGCGCAACCCGATCGCCAGCGCCCTCGTCGTCGCTGACGTGGTGCTTGAAAGCGCGGCGCCGCGAGAAGAGGCGATCCGCGAGGCCATTCTCGCGGCGTGCCGCGCCGAGCTTGCCCCATATAAGGCGCCGGCCATCATCCGCTTCGTGCCGAATCTGGCGATGACCCCGGCTGGAAAGCTGGCGCGCGATGGATAACGTCGTCGTTACCGGCGCGAGCCGGGGCATCGGATTGGGAATCGCCAAGAAGCTCGCCGCCTCCGGCTATCGCGTGATCGCGGTGGCGCGCCGCGAAAGCGCCGAGCTCGCCGAGGCCGAAAGGAGCGCGGCCGGCGCGATGCGCTTCGAAGCTTTCGATCTCAGCGAGATCGAAGCCATTTCCGGCTTTGTCGCCGCCTTGCGCAAGCGACACGGCCCGCTTTACGGCCTCGTCAACAATGCGGCGATCGGGACGGAAGGCTTGTTGGCCAACATGCCCAACGCAGAGATCGAGGCGTTGCTGCGCCTCAACACGCTCTCGCCGATCGTGCTGACGAAATATGCGGTGCGCGGCATGATGGCCGAGGGCCGCGGCCGGATCGTCAACCTCGCCTCGATCGTCGCCTCGACGGGCTATAACGCCCTCTCCGTCTACGCCGCAACCAAGGCCTCGATCGTCGGCTTCACCAAGTCCCTGGCGCGGGAGGTCGGCCGCGTCGGCGTCACCGTCAACGCGATCGCGCCGGGCTTCATCGATACGGCGATGACCGAAGGGCTGGCGGCCGACCAGCGCAGACGGATCATGGAGCGCAGCGCGCTGCGCCGCCTGGCCGAAATCGAGGACGTCGCCAATATGGCGGCCTTCCTGATCGGCGAGACCGGGCGCAACATTACCGGCGCGGTGATGACGGTCGACGCGGGGAACACGGCGTAAGCAAACGGCAAAACGAGATCGACCCGCGCTGACGCGTAGAACCCTCGCGTACACTGCCCATTGACGTCCGCCGCTTCCGTGATGACCTTCGGACAGCAGATGCGGAAGAAAAGCCGCCATTGATGCGGTGGGCTTAAAGCAAGATGGCGTTCACCGTGCTTGCATTGGTAAGCTGCTCCCTCGCGAGAAGTGGGGAGAGAGACTGGGCTTGTACGCGCCGTTTTACGCAG
>DATGLU010000740.1:0-2012 GCA_035294045.1 Roseiarcus sp.
CGGCGAGATTCCTTGTTCATACCGCAACAGGGAATCAAACCTGCAGCCGCTTGACAAGCGACTACTCAGACAAGCTCCTAGTGATCCGTTTCTAACATTCGCATCCCGGTTCGGCACACTGGCTTGCGAATGTTAGAAACAGAGGATCACTGGCAACTTTTTGAACTAGTGAAGCTTTGGATTTGACATTCGCTTCTCGGTTTCGCGGCAGGCAGGTAGCGAATGTCAAATCCGCTTCACTAGGAGCTTGTCTGAGTAGTCGCTTGTCAAGCGGCTGCAGGTTTGATTCCCTGTTGCGGTATGAACAAGGAATCTCGCCGCATGAGCAAGGAATTTCGCGCCTGGAAGATCGACGAGGCGCAGCTTCTGCCGCCAAGTGTGCAGGACTATGTGCCGCGAGGACATCTGTCGCGCTTGATTGTGGCGCTGGTACGGGAGGAGCTTGATCTTTCGGCGATTTTGGGCAGCTACCGGAGCGGGCTCGGGCAGCCGCCATTCGATCCGCGGATGATGACGGCGCTGGTTTTGCATGCTTACGCGAGCGGTATTTATTCCTCGCGCCGGATCGCCCGGGCGTCGATCGAACGGGCGGACTTCATGATGATCGTGGCCGGGGACCCGGCGGACTTCCGCACGATCTCGGAGTTCCGCCGGCGGCATCTGAAGGCGTTGGCGGCGCTGTTCGTGCAAGTGTTGCGGCTTGCGGAGAAGGCGGGTTTGGTGAAGCTTGGGCACGTGGCGCTTGACGGCACCAAGGTCAAGGCGAACGCGTCCAAGCACAAGGCGATGAGCTATGAGCGCATGAAGAGGCGGGAAGCGGAACTCAAGGCCGAGGTCGACCGGTGGCTGAAAGCCGCCGAGGCCGCCGATGCCGAGGAGGACAAGCTCTACGGCGACAAGCGCGGCGATGAGATGCCCGATTGGGTGGCCGACAAGCAGAAGCGGCTTGAAAAGATACGCGAGGCCAAGGCCGCGCTGGAGGCGGAAGCCAAAGCTGCCGCCGAAGAGGAGAGGCGCCGCCGAGAGAAGGCGCAAGAGCAGCGTACGGCACAGGGTCGCAAGAAGACCGGCAAGACGCCCGCGCCGCCGAAGGCAGAACCCGACGGCAAGGCACAACGCAACTTTACCGATCCGGAGAGCCGGATCCTGAAGACCAAAGACGGTTACATCCAGGGCTACAACGCCCAAGCTGCGGTCGATGGTGCCCATCAGATCATCGTCGCGCAGACACTGACCGCGTCTTCCAGCGATCAGGCGCAACTGGCGCCGCTGCTCGACGGGATCAGGGCCAATCTCGGCAGGAACCCCGACGAAGTATCAGCCGACGCCGGCTACTGCTCGGCCGCCAATCTTCGCACGATCAAAAGGCGGCGCATCGATGGCTACGTCGCCACCGGAAGGCAAAAGCATGGCACCAGGTCCGCCACCACAAAGAAGGAGCCCCCACCCGGCTCGCTGATCGCCAAGATGACCACCAGGCTCAGGCGCGCTGGTTATCGAAGTCGCTACCGATTGCGAAAGCAGATCGTGGAGCCCGTGTTCGGACAGATCAAACAGGCAAGAGGATTCCGCCAGTTCCTGCTGCGCGGAATCGAGAAAGTGAGCGCAGAATGGGCGCTGATCTGCACCGCTCACAACCTCGCCAAGCTGGCGAGGGCCGCGTGAGCAACCGCACCTGCCATCAATCAACCAATCGCTCGGCTATCTGGACGAGCTCCTAGGAACGGCATGGACACGCCGGTTCGAACGCGGAGAAATCGGCTGCGCCATTGTGTGGCTCCGCTCGGACGAAGCCTGTTATGTCATCGGCCGGACGCTCGTCGTCGCGAAACACAGCTTCGGCCATGGTGCGACGCAAAACACTCAGCCACTAGCCTTTGCCCGCTCGGCGATGTCGTTGGCCGCGATAAAGCCGAACACCATGGCGGGTCCGATGGTCGCGCCCGCGCCCGGATAATTGAGACCGAACGGACTGCCGGTGGCATTCCCGGCGGCGTAGAGGCCCGGGATGG
>DATGLU010000741.1:0-5286 GCA_035294045.1 Roseiarcus sp.
CGGTTGCAAGACCCGCCGCGCGGCGCAGCGGAAAGGCCGATTACGCCGAAAGCCCGAACATTGCGCCGACCTGGCGCTTGATCGGCGCCATGGTTTCGCCGGCGATCTTCTGCGCCAAGTCGCCGAATTCGCGGGCTTGCGCCGCGAAAGCCTCGGCCTGCTTGCGCGCATAGTCGCTATGCAACGCGGCGAGCTCGCCGACGGTTCGGCTGTTGATCGCCGCCTTGGCGAAATCGATTCCGGCGTCGAAATTGGCGCGCAGCGCGTCCAAGGCCTTGCTGTTGAGATCGATCACGCCCTTGGCGGCGTAGGCGAAGCTCGCCTCGTAGGCGGCAGCGGCCTCGTCGGCCGCGTCCCGGGTCCGAGCATACGCGGCCCGGCTTTCGGCGAGGCCCTTCTCGGCCGCCTCGCGCAGCGCCTCCTGCAGCGCAACGCCCGGCGCGGCCGGCGCGCCAGACTGAGACGCAAGAGGAGCAAGACTGTTCGAGCCGGCCATGACCGATCCTTTCGAAGAAAGAGGAATTTTCGTCTACTTTTTGAAGCCGGGCGCGTTTTTCTGGATCAGCGCGCCGATCTCCTTGGCTTGAGCCTGCAAGGCGTTGATCTGCGCCTTCAAATATTCGTTCTGCAGGTTGAACGCTTCCTGCGGATCCTTGGCCTGGACAAGGCGATGCGCGAAATCGAAGGCCGCGTTCACATTCTGCTCGGCATAGCCGAAAATCTGCGTGTTCATGCTCTTGACATCCGTCTGAGCCTGCTGCGCCGCGCCGTCGATCGTGCCGGCCGCTTTCTGCGCGACGGTGACAAAGCCTTCGAAGGCCTTGCGCGCCTGTTCGACGCTCCGCTCGGCGAAATCACGCAATTCATTTGGAATTTCATAGTTTGTCATGTGTCTCTCCTTGGGACAGGCGCGCTGGGCGATTCCTTGCTTGTGAAAGCGTCCATAGCACAGGTTTTGCTGCATTGCAACATTTTATTGCATCGCACCAAGCGCGGTCGTTTCGTTTGGGACAAGCGCCTCTCGCATCTAGCGGAATGGCGTTCGACGCCATTAATAATTTAGTAAGATTTGAATTGGTTGCGCGCCTTGGCGGGATCGCGCCGAACGGAGTGGCCAGACCCCGATGACCGCTTCCCATTCGTCAGAACTGGGCGCGTCGCAGGTCGCGGCTTTGCTGGCCGGATCGCCGCTCGCAGCGGCCTGGACCGAGGGCGCCGCCTTGCTGGTCGCAACCATCGATCCGCCGCGCCTCGTCTATGCCAGCGACGCCGCCAAGGCGCTTTTCGGCGCCGCGACCCTCGACGAGATCGACGATGCGGCGATGAAGGGCGCCAGCCCGGGCGCGCAGCGCCTGCGCGAGCTCGGCGCGCTGCTCCTCGTCGGCGCGCCGCCGCGCCTCGAATTGCTGCGCTTCTTCGCCGGCCGCAAGCCGCTGGTCGTCGGCCTTTCCTGCCTGCTTTTGACCGACGGCGACGGGACCCGCTTCCTCGCCGCCACAGCGCCGGCGCCGCGGGCGAGCGGCGCAGCGCCGGATGTGGCCGCAACGCCCAAGCCGGCGGCCGAAGCCCCGCCTTCGCCCGCGGCAAGCGACCGCTTCCTGTGGAGCGTCGACGAGGCGTTGCGCTTCGCCGAGCCGACGGCGAGCCTCGCCGAGGCGCTGGGCGACGCCGCGCCGAGAAGCGGAGAGCCGGTCCAGGCGCTGAAAAGCCGCCTCGGCCTCGACGGCGACGGCCGGCTCGAAGCCGCCTTGGCCGCGCGGGCGACCTTCAACAATTTGCGCCTGGCCTGGCCGAAGGCCGGCAGCGTAGAACAAGCCATTTTGATCTTGTCCGGCGCGCCGCTCTTCGACCGCGCGCGGCGCTTCCTCGGCTTCCGCGGCTTTGGCCGCTTGACCGGCGAGACTGTCGCTGCAGCAGCCGAAACGGCGCCGCCGGCGCAACCTTCGCTGATCCATGCGGCGGCGTCCGAGCCCGTCCAATCGCCGCCGCCCGCCGCGCCGTCGCGCTCGCCGCCGCAACAAAGCGCCGAGATCGTACCGTTGCGGCCTCCTCCGGTCAGCGGGCTTGCCGCCCAGAATGTCGTGCCGATCAGGCCCGATCTGCGCGCGGTTCCCCCGGTTGAGGAGCCGCAGCCTAGCCAAAGCGAAGCCAGCATCGAGCTCACGCCGAGCGAGCGCAGCGCCTTCCGCGAAATCGCCCGCGCGCTCGGCGCCAAGGTCAGCGACGAGGACGCGTCGGAGGCCGAAGCCGACGAGCGCGCCGATGGCGGCGCCCGCCCGGATTCGGACGCGGCGCAACTTCTCGACCGCCTGCCGATCGGCGTGCTGGTCGCGCGCGGCGACGAGGCGCTCTATCTCAATCGTACCTTGCTCGATCTTTTGGCCTATGAGGATATCGAGCAATTTCGCGCCCATTCGAGCGTGTCGCGCTTGTTCGAGACGGAGGAGGTCGAGAATTTAGGGCCGGCGGCGCGGCCGGTGGCGCTCGCCGCCGCCGACGGCCAGACCGTCGCGGTCGAAGGCCTCATTCAGGCGATCGAATGGGAGGGCGCGCCGGCGACCTTGTTCTCGTTTCGCCGCGCGGCCGCCGTGGAAATCGCGCCGCGGCTCGCCGCGCTCGAAGAGGAGGCGAAAGCGCGCGACAGCCAAGCGCGCGAGCTGGCCGCGATGCTCAATGTCGCCGCCGACGCCGCGCTGGCGCTCAACCGCGACGGAAAGATCCTCTCGCTCAACCGCTCGGGCGAGGCGCTTTTCAGCGTCGACGCCCGCGAGGTTCTCGGCGAGGATTTCGCCGCTTTGTTCGCGCCGAGGGAACGCGACGCTGCGAGAGCCGCTTTCGAGGCGCTTCGCGCCAGCGGGCTTGAGAGCTTGGCCGACGAGGGGCGCGAGATGCTGGCCCTCGGAAGGGACGGGCGCGAAATCCCGCTCTTCATGACCATGGCGCGGATCGGAACCGCGGCGGAAGCCAAATTCTGCGCCGTCATGCGCGACATGACGCGCTGGAAGGAGATCGAGCGCGATCTCGACGACGCCCGCCGCCAGGCGGAGAAAGCGAGCGCGCTAAAATCGGAATTCCTCGCCAAGATCAGCCACGAAATCCGCACGCCGCTCAACGCGATCATCGGCTTCGCCGAGGTGATGATGGAGGAGCGCTTCGGTCCGATCGGCAACGAACGGTACAAGGATTACGTCAAGGACATCCATGGATCCGGCGGCCATGTGATGAGCCTGGTCAACGACCTGCTCGATCTTTCAAAAATCGAGGCGGGCAAGGCCGATCTCAAACTGGCGCCGATCGACGCCAACCTGATCATCCAGGAATGCCTGACGCTGATGCAGCCGCAAGCGGCGCATGAGCGGGTGATCATGCGCGCTTCTCTCGCCGAGAAATTGCCGCGCGTCGTCGCCGACGAGCGCTCGCTGCGCCAGATCATGCTGAATCTCATGTCCAATGCGGTGAAGTTCAACGAGCCCGGCGGCCAGGTGATCGTCTCCACCGCCTTGAACGATTCCGGTCAGGCGGTGATCCGGGTGCGCGACACCGGCGTCGGCATGAGCGAAGGCGAGATCGCCACCGCGCTCGAGCCCTTCCGCCAAGTCGACCCAACCCGCCGCGCGGGCGGCACTGGTCTCGGCCTGCCCCTGACCAAGGCGCTGACGGAAGCGAATCGCGCGCAGTTCACGATCAAGAGCGGCAGGGAGCAAGGCACACTGGTGGAGCTGGCCTTCCCCACGACGCCGGCCGCCGCGGCGCAATAACCCTCGCCCCGCGGAGCGGGGAGAGGGTGGCCGCGAAGCGGCCAGGTGAGGGGCTGCGCTGAGATTGCCGATTGACGACGCGGAGGCGCGTACCTTTCGAGTCCTGTGCAGCCCCTCATCCGGCCGAGCTTTCGCTCGGCCACCTTCTCTCCGCTGCGCGGGGCGAAGGAAGCGCACGCCTCCTGCCCGCTGTTGACTTGCCGCCGCCGCCGTGGTTTTCCATTTCTTGCGCTGGCTTTAAGCTGATTTCGAGACTGAAAGACCATGGCTTTCGCGCCCGTGAAACAGTCGAAACGGACGCCGTCCGCCGCCAAACGCGGCGCGACGCGCTAGGCGTTTTTAGGCTCCTTTCGCCTCTCCCCGGCGGAATGGAAGCGGTCTCGAAGCGGGGAGCAGCCGATTGAAAACCAAGGACAAAGCAATGAGCTTCAAGGTCGCCATTGTCGGCGCCACGGGCAATGTGGGCCGCGAAATGTTGGACGTTCTGGCGGAGCGCCGCTTCCCGGTCTCGGAAGTCGTCGCTTTGGCTTCGTCGCGCTCGGTCGGAACGGAGGTCTCGTTCGGCGACAAGACGCTGAAGTGCCGAAATCTCGAAAACTACGATTTCGCCGACACGGATCTCTGCCTGATGTCGGCCGGCGGCTCGGTCTCCAAGGAATGGTCGCCGAAAATCGGCGCTGAGGGCTGCGTCGTCATCGATAATTCCTCGGCTTGGCGCTACGATTCCGACGTGCCGCTGATCGTGCCCGAGGTCAATGCCGACGCGGCGAAGGGTTTTGCCAAGAAGAACATCATCGCCAATCCGAATTGCTCGACCGCCCAGCTCGTCGTCGCGCTGAAGCCGCTGCACGACAAGGCGACGATCAGGCGCGTCGTCGTCGCGACGTACCAATCGGTGTCCGGCGCCGGCAAGGAAGCGATGGACGAGCTCTTCGCCCAGACCCGCGCCGTCTTCGTCTCCGATCCGGTCACGGCGAAGAAGTTCCCGAAGCGCATCGCCTTCAACGTCATTCCGCAGATCGATGTTTTCATGGAGGACGGCTTCACCAAGGAAGAATGGAAGATGGTGGCCGAGACCAAGAAAATCCTCGACCCCAAGATTAAGCTGGTAGCGACTTGCGTGCGCGTGCCGGTCTTTATCGGCCATTCGGAAGCGGTGAACGTCGAATTCGAAAAGCCGATCTCAGCCGACGAAGCGCGCGAAATCCTGCGCGAGGCGCCCGGCTGCCTGGTGATCGACCGAAGAGAGCCCGGCGGCTACATCACCCCGCACGAGGCGGCCGGCGACGATGCGACCTACATCTCGCGCATCCGCGAAGACGCGACCGTCGAGAACGGCCTCGCCTTCTGGTGCGTCTCCGACAACCTGCGCAAAGGCGCGGCGCTCAACGCGGTGCAGATCGCCGAACTGGCCCACGAGCGCGGCCTCATCGGGCGCAAAGTCCTGGCATGAGCCGCCCCGCCGACGCGCCGGACGGGTCAGCCCGCCCGGCGCTGGCGGCGGGCGTCATCGGCTACATCATCTGGG